>CALZKB010000049.1 GCA_945787575.1 Thermoanaerobaculia bacterium
AGGTCGCGGTCGTTGGCTTCGGTCTCGTTCGGTCTCCACCTCATCTTCGGACTCCCTGAAGGCGGCGTGTCCGGCCGCTTCGCCGGTGCTACTCTATCCTGCCATGTTCGTAGAGGTTCGCGCCGCCGCCGAGCGCCTGCGAGGCGTCGCCCATCGCACGCCGGTCGTGACCTGTAGCACCCTCGACGAGCGGGTCGGCGCCGAAGTCTTCCTCAAGTGCGAGAACCTGCAGCGCGTCGGGGCCTTCAAGTTCCGCGGCGCCTACAACGCGATCTCCCAGCTCTCGGATGAGGAGCGCGCCGGGGGCGTGCTGGCCTATTCCTCGGGCAATCACGCGCAAGGTGTCGCCCTGGCGGCGCGGCTGTTGGGAGCGGAGGCGACGATCGTCATGCCGAGCGACGCTCCCGCCGGCAAGCTCGCCGCCACCCGCGGCTACGGCGCGAGGATCGTCGAGTACGACCGCGAGAAGACCACCCGCCGCGAAGTCGCCGCCGGGATTCTCGAGGAGGGCGACTACAGCCTGATCCCCCCCTTCGATCATCCCCACATCGTCGCCGGCCAAGGAACCGCCGCGCTCGAGCTGTTCGAGCAGGTCGGCGAGCTCGATCATCTGCTCACGCCGGTCGGCGGCGGAGGCTTGCTCAGTGGCTCGGCGGTGGCCGCCAAGAACCTCTGTCCCGAATGCCGAGTGACCGGCGTCGAGCCCGAGGTGGCGGACGACGCGACGCGGTCCTTCTACAGCGGCACGCTCCAGCGCGTCCACAATCCCCCGACCATCGCCGACGGCACCCGCACCGAATCGCTGGGCGAGCCCGCGAGCACGTCGACGAGATGGTCACGGTGCCGGAAGCGGCGATCGAGGAAGCGGTGCGCTTCCTGTTCTTCCGAACGAAGCTCGTGGTGGAGCCGTCGGGAGCGCTCGGCGTGGCAGGACTTCTGAGCCGTGCGGTCGAGCTCGAAGGCCGCGTCGGCGTCATCCTCAGCGGCGGCAACGTCGACGGAGACGTGATGGGCCGGATCCTCGATCCGGCACGAGAGCGCGCGGCGGTATAGCGTAGGCGGCCGTGGACACTCTCTCCTTCGAGGCCTTCTGGACGTGGCTCCAGGGGCACGTCAACTGCGTGCTCCGGGTCGGCACTCAGGATGCGGTGCTCCTTGATGACGACGACCTCCACTGGTACGTCGGTTCGCTCGACGGCACCGACGTCGTCCAGGTCATCAGGGGCAAGCGCCTGATGGGCGAGATCGTCATCGACCCCGAGCGGGTCACCTACGTTCAGGCGATGGGCGCAGAGCGCAAAGGCGAGTACCTGTTCGAGGCGATCAGCGAGAGCGAGACCGATCGGCTCGCGGCGTACAGCTTCGTTCTCGTTCACGACCTCGACAGCGAGGCCGAGCCTCGGCACGGGCGAGGAGTTCAATGACGAAAGTACCGAAGGGGTAAGGCATGCAAACTTCGCGAAGGTCTCGAGCGCTGGGCCGACCTGGCGACGGCGTGACCCGAGCGAGTGGCTTTGAAAAGATGACCGCCCAATAACCAAGGAGAGACGTAAGACGATGAGCCACACCACCCTTCGCCTATTGACCGTGCTTTGGATCCTCCCGGTCGTGGCCGGCGCCGACGAGCTCACGGTCTCGACCGATCGCGACAACACCCTCTACGAGAGCCCGACCGGCAACCTGAGCAACGGTGCCGGTGAGCACTTCTTCGCCGGGTTGAACGCGCAAGGCGCGATCCGGCGCGCCGTCATCCACTTCGACCTCTCGGCGATCCCCGCCGGCTCGATCATCGAGAGTGCCGAGCTGACCCTCAACATGTCGATGACGATTGCGGGGGCGGTGCCGGTCGCCCTCCACGGCTTGACCGCCGATTGGGGGGAAGGCACCTCCGACGCGCCGGGAGGCGAGGGCGGCGGCACCGGTGCGACCGACGGCGACGCCACCTGGCTGCACACTTTCTGGGATACCGACTTGTGGTCGAGTCCGGGAGGAGACTTTGCGCCCACGGCGAGCGCTACGGCGGTGGTCGGTGGCGCGGGCTTCTACACTTGGGGATCGACCGCGGGCATGGTCGCCGACGTCCAGGCTTGGGTCGACGATCCCGCCCAGAACTTCGGCTGGCTGGTCCTCGGCGAGGAGAGCCCGGGCGGCAAGGACACCCCCACGGCCAAGCGGTTCGACAGCCGTGAGATCGGCGTCGAAGGGACGCTCGCCCCGCGCCTGGTTGTCCAATACACGCCACCGGTACCGGTCGAACTTCGCAGTTTCGAGATCGGCGGCGACTGATCTGCCGCTCCGCGGGACCCGAGATTGCCACTCGGGGCGGGAAGGTGTAGTCTCACTTGGCTCTATCCAGACAAGCCGCCGAGGTTGCGGGCAGAGTGGTCAGTCACGGTGCTCACGTGACCTCGGCACAGCCAGAGAATCAAGCCCGAGGAGCTACGTTCATGTCGAGATCGTCCCGCCAGCCTTCAGCCCGCATCGCATCGAGCTTCCTGGGGATTCTGCATCGTGCCTCGGCGCTCGCCGTCTTGGTCTTGCTCAGCGCCGGATCGCTTTCCGCCGTCGAGGTGCCGGACCGCTCGGGTGTCGGCGAGAAGATGTTCCGACATCCCGACCTCGAGATCAGCACCATCTTGCGACTGCCGGCCGAGCTGCCACCGGGCGACGGCGCCTCCCTGGCGGCGGCCGATCTCGCGGCCCTGGGGATACCGGCGGACGGCGGTCGGCTGGACGTTCGCGGCGGCCGGTGGGGAGCCCTCACTCCCAGCCAACCGTTGGTGCCGGGCACTGGCGTCGGCAACGGGCTGACCTGGGAGAGCCTCGGCCTTCCGGTGCCGGCCGATGATGCGGCGCTCCGCGCCGCCGTCGCCCAGGCCTTCCGCGCCTATCTGCAGCGCAACGCCATCCACCTGCGGATCGACGTCGGCGAGCTGGCCGGCGGCGGACTCGCCACCGTCCACGAGGGCGGTGCCATCGCCCAGCTCTACCTGCCGAAAGCGGTCGACGGAGTTCCGGTTCGTGACAGCTATCTGAATGCCGTGATCAATCACGGCAACCTGGTGCTCTTCGGTACGAACAGATGGGGCGACGTCGAGGTCTCCACGGCTCCGCAGATCTCGGCCGACGTGGCGATGGAGGCGGTTCAGGCTCATGTCGAGCCGTTCGCCATCATCGACACCTGGAAGAAGCCTGAGCTGATTCTCGTCCCGACCTCTCGCGGCAAGGACGAGAGCCACCCTCGGCTCGGTCGGGGCTATGGGCACCGTCTGGTGTGGGCGCTTGGCCCGGGTTTCGCGGCCGAGCTCGGCAGCTGGGAAGCCCTCGTGGATGCCCACTCGAGTGAGCTCCTCGCCTTCGAGGACACCAACCGCTACGCCGAGGCCAAGGGCGGCGTCTACCCGAAGACCAACGACGGCGTCGGCGACGACGGCACCGAGCAGCCCGGCTGGCCAATGCCGTGGATGGACATCGGCACGGCGACCACCGACACCGGCGGCAACTACAGCCTGACCGGAAGCCAGACCGCGACCTTCTTCGGCCCCTACGTCAACATGGCCGACCAGTGCGGCACCGACAGCCTGACCCAGTCGGACGGCATCGACTGGGGCAGCTCCGGCGGCACCGACTGCACCACTCCGGGCTTCGGCGGCGCCGGCAACACCCACTCCTCGCGCTCCGGCTTCTACGAGCTGAACCGGATCAAGGAGATGGCCCGTAGCCACCTGCCGTCGAACACCTGGCTGCAGGGACGGCTGACCGCCAACATGAACATCAACAACACCTGCAACGCCTTCTGGAACGGCTCGACGGTGAACTTCTACCGTTCCGGCGGCGGCTGCGCCAACACCGGTGAGATCGCGGCGGTGTTCGACCACGAGTGGGGTCACGGCATGGACGCCAACGACGTCATCGGAGGCATCGCCAGCCCCTCGGGCGAAGGCATCGCCGACATCTATTCGGCGCTACGCCTGTACGACTCCTGCATCGGCCGCAACTTCCTGTCCACCCCGTGCTCGGGCAACGGTGACCCCTGCCTGACCTGCACCGGCGTGCGCGACATCGACTACCTGCAGCGGCAGTCGGGCCTGCCCCACGACTACACCTGGTCGAACGCCAACTGCGGCGGCAGCGTCCACTGCGTCGGCGGCGTCTACTCCGAGGCCGTCTGGTCGCTGTGGAAGCGCAAGCTGCAATCGGCGCCCTACAACTACGACAACAACACTGCCGCCGAGATCGTCACCCGCTTAACCTACATCGGCGCCGGCTCCACCGGCACCTGGTTCTCGGGCGGCCCGCCGAACGGCGGCTGCGGCGGCTCGAGCGGCTACATGAACTACCTCGCCGCCGACGACGACAACGGCAGTCTCACCGACGGCACGCCGCACATGACTGCGATTTTCGATGCCTTCAACGACCAGGAGATCGCCTGTGGCACCCCGACGGTCCAGGACTCCGGCTGCGCCGGCGTCCCGACCGTCGCGCCCAACGTCACGGCGACCCCGGGGGACACCGAGATCAGCCTCTCCTGGGGCGCAATCTCGGGTGCCTCGAGCTACGACGTGTTCCGCGCCGAGGGCATCTTCGCCTGCGACTTCGGCAAGGTCAAGATCGGCTCCACCACCGGCACCTCGCTGACCGACGTCGGCCTCCAGAACGGCCGCGACTACTCCTACGTGGTCATCCCCAAGTCCGGCGCCAGCTGTTTCGGCCCCGCTTCGGCCTGCGACACCGCGCAGCCCGGCGCCGTGCCCTGCAGCGTCGACGCGGACTGTGACGACGGCGTCTTCTGCAACGGCGGCGAGACCTGCGACGCGGGTGTCTGCGCCGCCGGCAGCGCGCCCTGCCCCGAGACCTGGACCTGTGACGAGGGCGCCGACGTCTGCGTACCGGAGTGCACCGTCGACGCGGACTGCGACGACGGCGCCTTCTGCAACGGCGCCGAGAGCTGCAACGCCGGCACCTGCGCTGGGGGAAGCGATCCCTGCCCGGGCCAGAGCTGTGACGAGAGTGCCGACATCTGCACCGACACCAACGGTCCCCAGATCGCCGTCTACGACGCCGGTCTCGGCGCTCCTGCGTGCGCCATCCGGGGCAGCTCCTGCGACTCGACGACCCTGGTCGACAGCCGCGACAACCTGAGCCCGGCGGAGCCCAACCAGCCGAACACGCTGGACGTCTGCGCCGACGGCACCTCGGGGACCTATCACAACGACGAGTCGAACGACCGCATCGTGGTCTCGACCCTCGACGGCCAGGACTTCTCCGAAGGCGCGACGGTCGAGGTCGAGGCGACGGTGTGGGCCTGGTCGACGGGCTCCTCGGACGCCCTCGACCTCTACTACGCCGCCGACGCCAACAACCCGTCCTGGCTGTTCATCGGGACGATCGTCCCGCCGAGCGGCGGCGCTCATTCCCTGACCGCGCAGTACACGCTGCCGGCCGGAACCCTGCAGGCGGTGCGGGCGCAGTTCCGCTACTCCGGCTCGGCCAGCCCGTGCACCTCCGGCTCCTACAACGATCGCGACGACCTGGTCTTCGCGGTCGGCGGCGGAGCTCCCGGCTGCACCGTCGACGCCGACTGCGACGACGGTGCGTACTGCAACGGCAGCGAGACCTGCAACACCGGCACCGGCCAGTGTGAGGCCGGGACCGCACCCACCTGCGACAATGGCGACTTCTGCGACGGCACCGAGACCTGCAACGAGACCTCCGACAGTTGCGACCCGGGAACGCCGCCCGCCTGCGACGACGGCGACTTCTGCAACGGCACCGAGACCTGCAACGAGACCACCGACAGCTGCGATGCCGGCACGCCGCCGGTCTGCGACGACGGTCTCTTCTGCAACGGCACCGGGACCTGCAACGAGGTCACCGACAGTTGCGACCCGGGTACACCACCGAACTGCGACGACGGCGTGGGCTGCACGGACGACTCCTGCAACGAGGGGACCGACGCGTGCGACAACGTCGCCAACGACGCCCTGTGTCCCGACGACGGCGAGTTCTGCACCGGCACGGAGTTCTGTGACCCGAGCCTGGATTGCCAATCGACCGGCGATCCGTGCGCCAGCGGCCAAGTCTGTAACGAGACCACCGACATCTGCGAGGGCGGCACCGGCACGGCGATCTGGATGTCGTTCCGCAGCAACACCGCGGTGCCCGGAGTCGGTACGGTCACCGATGACGACATCGTCTCCTACGACGAGGTCACGGGGACGTGGACCAAGCAGTTCGACGGCAGCGACGTCGGTCTAAGCTCGTTCGAGATCGACGGCTTGGCGATCCTGCCCGGCGGCGACTTGCTGCTGAGCTTCCGCCAATCGGGGACCGTCGGTGGCATCGCCACCGACGACTCCGACATCGTCCGATTCACCGGCACCTTGGGTCCAGCGACGAGCGGCACTTTCAGCCTCTACTTCGACGGCAGTGACGTCGGCCTGACCTCCAACGGCGAGGACGTCGACTCGGTCGCGCTGGCTGCCGACGGCAGGCTGGTGGTCTCGACCCAGGGTGGCTTCAGCGGCACCGGGGCGTCGGGCGCCGATGAGGACCTCTTCATCTTCACCGGGACTCTCGGCTCCTCCACCTCGGGCTCGTTCACGAAGTACTTCGACGGCAGCGACGTCGGTCTCGGTGGGAATGGCGCAGAGGACGTCGACGCGGCGGACTTCACCGCGGGCGACAATCTCCTCTTCTCGACCGTCGGCAGCTTCTCGGTGACCGGCTTGTCCGGTGCCGACGAAGACGTCGCCGAGTTCGACGGCACCTTCGGGCCAAACACCTCCGGCTCGTTCTCGATGCGTCAGGACCTCAGCACGCTCGGGATCTCGACCACCGAGGACATCGGCTCGCTCGCCATCGTCGAGTAGCCCTCACCTTCCAGCTTCCATCGACCGGCCCCTCGCGATTCGAGGGGCCGGTTCTTTCTGTGCCGACGCCGTCAGTCGACGAGCGGCGTCGCGAGGCCGATCGGATCGGGTAGCGCTGAATCGAGGCCGGCGTGCCGCACGCGATTGCGGCCTCCGCGCTTGGCCGCATAGAGAGCCGCATCGGCGGCGCCGAGCAGCTGGCCCGGCTGCGTCTCGCGAGTGGGGACGGCCGTCGTGCAGCCGATCGACAGGGTCACCGGCGAGCCCGAGGATTCGTCGAGGTCGAGATTCTCGACCGTCGCCCGCAGCCGCTCCGCGACGAGCTGAGTCTCGTCTTCGTCGCTCGCCGGCAAGAGGATGACGAACTCGTCGCCGCCGAAACGGGCGAGCACCGATTCCCCGCGAAGCTCCGCGCGGAGAGTCGACGCGATCTTGCGGAGGACGCGGTCGCCGGACGCATGGCCGCGCTCGTCGTTGATCCGCTTGAACTCGTCGACATCGACCAAGAGGATGCTGAGCGGCGTCTCGTGCCGGGTGGCGCGCAGCACCTCCCGCTCCAGTGCCTCGTCGAAGTACCGACGCGAGTAGGTACCGGTCACCGGATCGTGAAAGGCGAGGCGGAACACCTCTTCGTAGAACGGTCTTTCGGCGCTACCCGCCTCGAGGAACTTGAACGTCGCCCTGCCGATCTGAATGAGGTCGCCGTCCTTGAGCCGCGACTCGCGGACCGCTTTCGAGTTCACGATGCACCCGTTCCGGCTCTTGCGGTCGCGCAGCTCCGCGATGCCGTTGCGTAAAGCGATTTCGGTGTGCTCGCGGGAGACCCACGGATCGTTCAGGACGATGTCGTTGCACTCTCTACCGCGGCCGAGCCGGGTCAGCTCCTCGGCGAGAACGAAGAAGCGCACGGCACCGGGACCGGCAAGCTGCACGAGCGCGGCGGGCTCGGTGGAAGAGCGTTGTTTCTGGAGCGGCAGCCCCCTCGTCTTGTCCGCGCTAGTCGTGCCTTCAGCCATCGCGTTTCCAACGGTACTCCTCGACAATAACAGGCTTCGCGAGCCGTTGGCGATCGCGTTGGGGCTTACCGGTCGGGGCGGCTACCAGGCCGGATCGCGACTCGATTGTGGATGGTGCACCGAGGAGGAGTCGATGTGCCGTGCTAGGCTCTTGCCACCACCAGAAGAACACCAACCTGGCCAAAGCCAGGGGCGCAACGCCACGGGTCTTCGCTTCTTCCCCGACCGATCTCTTCGGGAGCTGGAAAGCGTGGCGATTCGACCGCGGTACCCGGAGGACCGAGAAGGAGAATGCCATGAACGGCAAGTGTCTTCCCGCCATCCTCCTTGTCGGCATCTCGGTCTCGGCCTGCACGCAGCATGCGCCGTATCGCACGCCAAGGCTCGCAGTCGAGTCTCGGCCGTGCATCGCGGAGCCGGATCAACGGCATCAACGCCCGATCGCCGAGTGCGTCGTGGATCGAGACTGCGATCCAACTTCCGCCAAGCCTCGTGCCAAGGTTTCTCCCGCTCTTCAGCACCGTCATTATGAGGCCACGTGGAAGGATGGAACCGCGCAGCCAGGGGACTACTACCTCTCCTTCGTGGAATTCGACGACCAGGGCTGGTTTGCCGATCGCGAGCAGATGGAAGCGCTCTTCGCGCTCCTCGCGGAGCTCGAGCAGAAGAAGACGGAGGCGCTGATCTATGTCTACGCGCACGGGTGGAAGCACAACGCGAGCGCCTGCGACAGCAATGTGGTGTGCTTCTCCCGACTCCTCGAGCGCACCGATCTGGCGGAGCAGGGCTTGCGTCAGGAGAACCGCCGGCAGGTGGTCGGGGTCTACCTTGGCTGGCGGGGTCTGCCGTTCACCGCCGGCCCCCTCACCAACGTCTCGTTCTGGACTCGGAAGGAGGCCGCGGCACGCGTGGGCCGCGGAGGCGTCTTCGAGCTCCTGGTGCGTCTGAGGGACTATCGGAACAGCCGGCAGGCGAGCGATACGGAGGCAGTCGATACGGATCCCGACAAGACGCAGCTCGTGATCACCGGGCACAGCTTCGGAGGGCTCGTCATCTACTCGGCTCTGTCACACGCCTTGATGGAGGGGGCCGCGAAAGCGACCTACCCGGACGGTGTGGCTCGACACGAGCCGGCGAAGAGCTTCGGCGACTTCGTGATGCTGGTCAACCCGGCGTTCGAGGGCTCGCTGTACGAGCCTCTGTTTCGCATCGCCACGGATCCGGATCGCAGTTACGACGCCGAGAAGCAGCGACCGGTGATGATGATCGTCACCTCCGAGGCCGACAGCGCCACCGGCAAGGCGTTCCCCATGGGGCGGACCTTGGGCACGCTCTTCCAGCACGCGACGACGCCCGGCCCCCAGAAGAAGAGCATGCGCCAGGCCATAGGCCACGATGACCGATACCTGACGCACCGCCTGCAGATCAAAGAGGGAGTACACCCGGAACCCGACAGGAAGCCGGCAAAGGCGGAGAGCGAATGCGGCTGTCCATTTCTCGACCGATCGAAGGTCTGGGACCCCGCGGAGATCACCAGGATCATTCAGGCCTTGTTGGAGGCCGCCGGTTTGGGAGAGGGCGGCGGCGATCGTGCCGGCGAGCAGGGTCTGAAAGGGGAGTTGAGCTATGGCGCGGAGGTCGATCTGGCGCCCAGGTGTGAACTGAAATCGGCGCGGAGCTATCCGTATCTGGTCGTCCGCACCGGCGGCCCGATCATCCCCAATCACAACGCCATCTACAGCGAGCGCTTTATCGACTTCTCGCAGTTGTTTCTGCTCTACCACATCGCCGGCCTGCACTCTTTGCCCCTTCCCGGCGGCCCCGAAGGACTCTGCTGGGACGGGACCGCCATGCGCAAGAAGGTAGCTGAGAAGACGAGGTGAGCACTGGACTTCACAGGAGTCGGCCCGCTGACCCTGGGCCGCTGACTCTGGACAGCGTGCTGCTACGAAAGGGCTCCCTCGACGGAGCTGTTCCGGTCCGTCAGATTCCGTGCGACGACGGATTGAGGCGGCCGACGGGACGATCGAGAGCGTCGACGCGGCAATAGAGGAAATTGACCTGATCGTCGAAGACGCAATCGCCCAATTCGAGGTCGGAGACCAGACTGCCTGTGCGCAGGCGATCGTGCATGCCGACGAGCTGATTGAAACCCTAGCCTCAGAAGCCGTGGTCGACGGCGGCGACGGGGTCATCGGGATCCTCGCGGGCTCTGATCTGCTGGTCGAAGCTGTTGTATCAGTAGTCTCGGATGCAGACGAGAAGGTCGAAGCGGCTTATGACGCGTTGGGATGTCCGGAGGACCCCCCGTTGCCCGGAGGGGTTCTGGGTAGAGCTTGCCGAGCGCTGTTAGATGCGGACGCCGCCGCCGAGTTCGCGCCCTGAAAGAGGTGCCTGAAAGAGGTGCCACCCTTTTCGCAGAGCAGCTCGGGAATGTAGCCGCCGAACTTGCGAACGAAGTCGGCGAAGCTCGTTACCAGTTCGGGCTTCCCCTCGCTCGGCCCGCGCAGCGTCACGCCCACCGCTCCGCTGGTGCTGGTGCTCACTCCCTGGATCGGCTTCGGGCCGGCGTCCTTTTCCTCGACATAGACTCCTGGGCTCAGGTATTCAGGCATGGTTCCTCCTTGAGTGCTAGGACACGGTGATCGTCTGGCTCGTGTGTAAGTCAGCCGGCAGGGTCACGTTGATGACGCCCGAGAGCACGCCCCGGCTGGCGTTGATCGGCGTCGGTACCCCCTCAAAGCCCTCCGGTTCCGTCTTGAACACGGCCGTGAACTCAGCTTGGATCTTGGACTCTTAGCCCCATTCTACCTCGCCGGTTGTGACAGGCGCCTAACGGCTCAAAGCTCTGCGGCGCTGCCGGTCACCGGCGTTTCCGCCGCGGCATCGGATTCGGCGCACCTACCCTCAGGGGTGTGGTCGGCGTCGGCAATCCGAGTAGCCTCGATCCACGGGCCTAGTCGTATTGGCGGTGCCGTTGCGTGCGGGAGGTGGTGATGATCTGGATTCGCCGAGTCCTCGTCTCCGTGGTCTGGAGCGTGCTGATCCTGCAGCTGACGTCGGGTTGCGTCTTCGACACCGGCGGCCTGGGGGTTGTGTTCGGGTTGTACGGCGAGCCTCCTCCCGACGCCTGCGTGGGCGAGCCGTACTACCACCGCTTCCGTGCCGAGAACGGTCAGGAGCCCTACACCTTCAAGCTCCACGCCAGCAGCCAGCCGCTGCCCGCCGGGCTCAAGCTGGACGGCGCGACGGGAGCTCTCTTCGGCAAGCCGACCGAGAAGGCCGAGCGCAAGCTGCGGATCGAGGTGGTCGACACTAGACCCGAAAACTTCATCGGCGACTACACGCTCCGCACCGACGAGCTGGCCATCACGACGTCCGAGATCCCCTGGGCGTGCAGCAAGAAGCCGCTCGACTTTCAGCTTCGAGCCTGCGGCGGCGAGGCTCCCCTGACCTGGTCGGTGGCCAGCGGCACCCTGCCGAAGGGGCTGCAGCTCGCGGCCGACGGTCGCCTCAAGGGGTCGTTCAGCCTCACGTCAGCCGTCGGTATCACGGTCCTGGTGAAGGACTCGAAGGGCAAGCAGGCAACCCGTGACTTCAAGCTGCGCGACACCTCGGGGTTGTCGGTTCTCTCGCCCCACCGATTGTCCGACGGGGCGGTCGGCCAGTCCTACGGACCCTTCACGTTCACTGCGTGTGGCGGCAAGACGCCGTATGCATGGGACCTCCCCAAGGGCTCGACGCTACCCACGAACCTGACGCTGAGCGGCGGGGGCAGCCTCGCCGGGAAGCCGACCAAGGCCGGGGAGTACGACTTCGACGTCCAATTGAAGGACGCCTCGGCCAAGCCCTCGACGACTACGCACCACGCCCTGCTGCGCGTCCTCGAGATTCCGTTGGCCATCTCGACCGCCTCACCGCTCGCCGACGCCCTGGAGTGTCAGCAGTATCAGCAGACACTGGCCGCCAAGGGCGGCAGCGGAACCTACGCCTGGGCGTTGGTTCCTCCAAGCCAACCGCCCGACGGTCTCAGTCTGAGCACGAGCGGACTGCTCTCGGGCTCGGCCTCCAAGCCTTCGGCGACGCCCTCGACCTTCACGGTCCAGGTCGATGACGGGCAGACCAAGGTGAGCAAGGCCCTGCAGCTCACGGTGAAGGAGGACACGACCGTGTCCCCGGCTCTGACCGTGACCGAGGTGCAGCACGCCGCGGCGATCCAGTGGAACGAGATCAGCCTCTCGCGGCCGCCCAACGTCAAGATCGATTTTCGGGTCGCGGGCGGAGGCGCCGCTTCGCCCAAGAAGTCGGAGCTGCAGGTCATCGGGGGCGACTGCACCGCGCTCTCGACCAAGAAGTTCCTGCCGCCCAGCGACGTCAACGGCGATGGGCAGCCGGAGCACGTGGTGGTCTACAACAGCAGCTTGGTCAAGGGACTGCTGGCGACCGCGGGCAAGAAGGCCGGCGACAAAGCGAAGCTGCGCTTCCGGGTGGACATGCAGGTGGACCAGAAGGTCACGAGCTATGTGCAGCTCCACGAGATCCTCATCGTTCCGTAGCCGAGCCCGGGGGACCGCGGCCTGTCTCGTCGCCGTCGCTCTCTTCGGCGGCTGCGGGATCGCGGCCAAGATCGAGAACGACGACACCGACGGGTGGGCGCGGGGAGTCGTCGAAGCCGGTGGCTACGTCTATCTGGCCGACGGCTTGAGCGGGCTCAAGATCTACGACGTGACGGTCGGCAAGCCCGGCCTGACCGGCTCGCTGGACCTGCCCGGTCTCAACACGCGCGTCGCCGTCGACGGCAAGTTGGCCTGGTTGAACGATCTGGACAACGACGTCGTCTACGCCCTCGACGTCTCCGACCCCCTTGCACCCAAGCAGAAAGCAAAGTGGACGGCCCCGGGGACGGTGACGGCGATCGAAGCCGCCGGTGGGGTCGCCTACCTGGCCGTTCCCGAAGGCAAGGACGGCGCGACCTCGGGCCTCTACGCGGTGAAGCTAAGCGGAAACGCCGTGCAGCAGCTGGGCAGCGTCGCGATCGCCGGCCTGGCCGACATCGCCCTGACGAGCGGCCACGTCTGGATCGTCGACTCGACCCAGCTGCTGGCTTACGCGCGTTCCTCCTCCCAGCTGGCGACGACGCCCGTCGCCAGCCTCACCATCGATCCGACCGAGAGCCTGCAGAGCCTGGACAGCGGCGCGGAGCCGTGGCTGGTCGCCCTGGGCAAGAGCCTGTGGGTGATCGACGGATCGAACCCCAAGGCGCCGAAGACCGTCGACCACCAGGTCATCACGGGCGCCGCGAAACAACGCTTCGTCGCTGCCTCGAACGTCATCACCATCGTCTGGACCGGCGCGCCGTTCAAGATCTACCTTCTCGTGCCGGTCGTACTGAAGGGCTTCAACGTCGCCTATTCCACCGGCGCCGAGTACGGAAGAGGCCTCGTCTCGGGCGGCACGGGAGACATCCTTCGGCTGAACCTGGTCTACGACGTCGACAAGCAGTCGAAGGGCAAGGCCCGCCTGTACGAGATCACCTTCCGCAGCCCCATCGAAGTGCCCTGGAACCAGGGCGGCACGGCGGTCTACGGAGGGCTCGACAACTACGGCCTCGCCTGGGAGTTCTGGACACCGACAGCGCAGACTCCGTCTCCCTAGCCCACACCTCGGGCGCCTAGCCGCTGTTTCGCGTCCCTTTCGGGGCAGAGGAGGCGCTCTACCCTGTCGTCCGCATGCCCGGCAGTCTGTCGACCCCGAAGACCAAAGCACTGACCCCTCTACTGCCTAGTGGAGGAGCACTACGAGGAGGTCAAGAGGCGATGGGAAGAGCGCTTCCAGCCTTTCCGCCGCGGTCGGGGACGATTGCTGCGGCTCCGATCGTGTGGGTTCTTCATGTCAGCAGCGGTGTCTCGCTCACTCGATTTGCGGCGAGTCTACTGCCTGACAGCTCGCACCCGATGCCGCCTCGGGGGTAGGTTCAAGGGCTCTCATGCTGACTTTGTGCTGACTCACGCCAGAGCCGACAAGAAAGGCGACAACCCACGAAAACCGTAGGTTGCCGCCTGTCAGAGACTTAAAATTCCTGAGCCGCAAGGCTGTGCGGGTTCGAATCCCGCCTCCGGCACCATGCTCCATCTAAACCGCGCAGGGCGAGGATCACCACCTTCAAGGGTGTAGACTCGAGTCATCTTCAGATGAGGTGTGGATTGTGAAAAGCGACCCGCGCCGGGAAGCCCCTGTCGGGGTCGTCAGGGGATTGCTGCTCGTAGCGAGTCTTCTTCTGACCGCATTTTTCCAGCGGCCATGCTATGCGCAGAGCACGGCACCGGCGGTCGGTCTCGGTCGGATTTCCGCCGTCTACGATTTGGAAGTCCTGCCACCCTACTTGTTTGCGCTCGAGCGGGGGCGGTTGCTGGTGCTGGAGCTTGACGAGCCGCTGCACTTTCAGGAAGTGGCACATCTAGAGGTCGACCCGCACCGGTTTCGACTGGCCCGGCACGGTCACCGTCTCTTCCTCACGGGCTTCGCGCCCCTTGCCGTAGTCGACATCGCCGATCCGTTGCGGCCCAGGTGGCTCGGTCAGATGGACGGCTTCTCCAGTCCCTGGTCCGACGCGTTCGAGATCGCTGGAGACCGCGGTTTCCTCGTGACCCGAAACGAAGCCAGCGAGCTCTCTTTACGCATTCTCGATCTGTCGGATGGGCCTTCACTACCGAGTGAGATCAGTCGGGTTGAGCTCGGCCTCGAGGAACCCGGATTTCAAGGCGGCTTGGCGGTGGAGGACGAACGCGTCTGGGTCCTTGCTCCAGGGCCTCGAACCCGAAGACGAAGTAGCCTTGCCGTAGTGGATATCAGCAATTCCGCGGCGCCCCGCCTTGAACGGACCGTTCCTCTCCCCGAGGGCCGCCGCTTCACTGATGTCGATGTGACTGGATCCCTGGTTTCTCTGTTGATCGGCGAGGAGGAGACTGGCCTCGCCGTGTTCGAAGACACTGGCAACGGCCCGCTGCGTCCCCGCGGCGAGGTGGTCGATCCAAGTCTCCGGGCACCGATTGATCTCCTGACCGTAGGCTCGACAGTCTTCGCCACCTTCAAGGGATCGATCCACTTGGTAGCCTTTGACAGCGCCGGGCCTGGCCCGCGCCTCATCCTCGCGCACGCGATTCCCGACCCGTTGGCAGCTGGATTGGGAATGACGGTCGCGAACGACTCCCTGTATGTGTCGGGGGACGGCGGGCCCAGCCCCATCTTCGACGTCTCCGATCCTACCGAACCACGACACCTCGGTAACTGGGACTACGATGGTGGCTGGGCCGGCCCGATGGCCAGGGTGGGAGAGTTGATGCTGGTGGCGAATGTCGGTGGCGGTTACTTTGTCTTCGACCTTTCGGACCCGCGCAATCCCCGACGGCTCGTCCGGATAATCAGTAGACACTGTTGCCAACCAGACGAGTATCACCCCACCGTCATCCTGGCGGGAGAGGGTCGTCTGGCCCTGGCCGTCTACGAATCGGGTGGCGCTGAGGTGATAGATCTTGTCGACCCAACTCGACCCGAGGTGGTCGGCGAATTCTCAGTCCGAGGATTGGTCCTGGCAGCCGAGATGCGCGATTCCCACGCCTTCCTGGGCTATCGCTCGGTTGCCCCGGGACGCACTCCGGAGTTCTGGGATCCGGAGGCCTTTATTGATGGCGGCGGCATCGAGATCGTCGATCTCAGCACGCCCAGTGCGTCTCGCAGTGTGGCTCGTATTGACCTCGGCGCACCGGTCACGGACATCGCCCAGACAGGAAGCTGGCTGCTGGCAGCGCACGCCAACGGTGGACTGACGATCCTCGATGTGCGAGACAAGGCGCGCCCGGAGGTATCGAGCCGATGGCCCGGCAGCGGCAGCATGGACGCCATTCCAACGCGCACCGGAAGGGTTGCTGTCGGGGACACTCTGAGCAACGTGGCAGTCACGCATCGAGGAGACAACAACTCGACCTCGCTATCCATCCTCGATTTCAGCGAACTGACCAGTCCGCGTCTACGAGCTCTGCTCACATTGCCAGCTCAGAGTTTTCCCCAGACTCTCCTGGCGAGGGAAAAAGACCGGATTGTGTCCTTCGACGGCCAGTTGGTCGTGATCGATATCTCCGACCCCGATCAGCCGCAGATCGAGCTGAGACAGCCGCTGCCCATAACCGATGACTGGCTCGACGAATCGATGGATCTGAGCGTCTCCGGCGGGTTTGCCTACCTCAGCATGAACGAGCGCGGGCTGTGGGTATTCGAGCTACCCGAAAAGGTTCAGAAGACGCGAAACAGCCCCGGACTCGACTGACAGGAGAGACTGGTAGCCCACGCCGGATTGGAACCGATAGCGATTCAGGAGTGCTAAGCGGTGGACCGTATGTCACCTTTTGGGGCGAAAGGTGACACGACGGGACGCCAGGCCCGGAGCCGAGCTGCGAGGGTCAATGCCGTCTCTAGGACCTAGTTTTCGTGGTGCACTCATGGTGCAGTGGACCCCAACAACAGCCCATTCTCGCCAACTGACCGCAACAGAGACGATGCTCGTAACCTGCTGATTCCAGGCTTGTTGTCTGTTGTGTTCTGTTGCCGTCTGTTGGCTGGGGATCGACTTAAAATGGTGCACCGAGGAGAATTCGAATCCCCAACCTCCTGATCCGTAGTCAGGTGCTCTATCCAGTTGAGCTATCGGTGCGCGTGGCTGGCGCTGTGGGACGTGGATTGTAGGACAAGAGCCCCGGTCGGGCAAGCAATTCCTGCCGCTTCGCTATACTGATAACCTTCGCGGAAAGGAGGCGGTGTTGGTGAACAGGACCGTCCTCGGAGCACTCGTCGCGGTTCTCGCAGCTTCGGTCGTCCAGGCCGGCACACCGCTCGGTTTCACCGGCAAGTCGGGCAACGACGCGGTGCGGGCGTTCGATCTCGCAACCGGCAACGCGGTCGGCGACGACATCGACCTGCTGCCGGAAGGGAACTATCCCTACGACGCCTCGATCAACCCGGCCGGCACCGAGCTGTGGATCACGGGCGCGGTCGGGGACGGCGTGATCGTCATCGACACCGCCAACCTGGTGATCACCCAGCGGATCGATCTCGCCGGGGAGGCCGAATACCCGGTCGACGTCGTCTTCGACTCCTGCGGCGGCGATCGTGCGTTCGTGGCGTCCCGCGACCACGGGCTGGTGGCGATCGTCGACACTTCGACCTACGCGGTGGTCGACACGGTCGCGATGCCGGGGGTGATCGACGCGGGCAAGATGGCGTTCAGCGCCCGTCGCAACACGCTTTACGTCGTCGATTGGTTCGACGATTTCCTGGTCTCCATCGATCTCGACACGCTGACCCCGACAGCGGTAGATCTCGGGACGAGCTTCTGGGATCTGGCCATCTCTCCCGACGAAGCGACGCTCTACATCAACGACCGCGGGACCGACGAGGTCCGGGTCGTCGACCTCGACACGATGACGGTCACCGCGAACGTCGCCGCCGGAGACGACCCGTGGGGGATCGACATCACCCCGGACGGCGCGACGGTGGTCGTTGCCAACGAAGACGACTCGACGGTCACCGTGTTCGACACCGCGACTCTCACCCCCCAAACGGTGAATCTGGACGCCACCGCCGATCCGCGTGACGTCGAGATCTCGCCCACCGGCACCCTCGCCTACGTCCCCTCCGGCGACCTGGTCGGCAACGACGCGATCTACGTCATCGACATCGCCACCGCGAGCGTCGTCGACACGATCGACGTCGGAGAGTCGAACACTAACGTCGTGGCGGTGAGACCACAGCCGGGAGGCTGCGAGATCTTCGGCGACGGCTTCGAGAGTGGCGACACCTCGGCTTGGAGCACCACGGTGCCCTGAGCACGCGATACTCGGTTAGGACGCTGGCCGCCGGCTCCGGCCGAGTCTGAGGTGGAGGAAGCGGGCGCCCGCCGCCGGCGAGAGCCGTTACGGGCTCTACCGGCGTACGATTCGGACGACCCCGTTGATCGTCTTGAGCTTGACGAGGTGATCACCGCCGCCGACGGCGCCCGAGGCGCGGATGATCTTGTGGTCGCCGCCGTGCCTGTGCCCGTCGTCGCGCCGGTTGCCCGGCGTCCAGTCGGCCGGCTCGTCGATGTCGAGTGGAAAGTCGCTGACGATGCGCGCTTGGTCCTCGTGCTTGCGCAGCTTGACGAGCTCGACCTCGAAGCGACCCGAGAAGTCGCCCGGTAGAACCAAAGTGAGATCGCCGCCCATGGAATCGAGCATCACGCCGTGGCCGCCGGGACTGGCAGTGCCGTCGACACGAACTTCGACGTCGCCGCCCATGGTGATCGCTTGGATCTCTCCGTCGAAGCTCTCGACTTCGATGTCGCCACCCATGGTGTGGAGATCGGCGTTGCCGGTGGCTCGTCGGACTTCGATGTCCCCGCCCATGGTCTTGGCCCTGAGGAACTCGTCGGCGGATTGCACGGTGATGTCGCCACCCATGGTGTGGACGTCGGCACCCGCCGGTGCGGTGTCGACCTCGACGTCACCGCCGTGCGAGCGGATCTTGACCTCTGTAGCGCCCGAGCCGGCGGAACGCCGGACGTCGCGCTGAGTCACGTCGCCGCCCATCGTCGAGGCATCGAGGTTTCCCTCGACGTGTGCCAACTCGACATCGCCGCCCATCGTGCTGACCTCGCCATCCAGGTAGCTATCGTGCACCGAGATGTCTCCGCCCATGGTGCTGATCGTGGTTTCGCCGCTGAGGCCGCGCAGGACGATGTCACCACCCATCGTCTCACCGCTGAACTCGCCTTCGAGCTCCTCGAGCCGAACGTCGCCGCCCATGGTGCTGATCTCGACGTCGTAGCGGCGCGGCACCTGGGCCTTGATCAAGACCGAGGCGCGGACGTCGCGGTCGCCGGACGGGGTGCTGATCTTGATGCCGTTGGCGGTCCGCGCGACGCTGACGTGCAGCCTGTCGGCATCGCGGCCGGTGATCTCGGTGGTGATCGAGGCGCCCTCGCGATCCCAGCCTCTGACTTCGATGTCGCCGCCGCTGCGAAGGTCGAAGATGAGCTTCTCGCCGGAACGCGCGTCCAGCTGGTGGTCGGCCGCCAGCAGCAGCGAGGCGGACAGGCCGATGAGGGTCAAGGCGGGGAAGATCCTCGGTTTCTGCATTTCTTGGCTCCTGTCGGTCTAAAGGCAGCGTTAGAGGCTGCGACGATTGAGGCGTTGCCGGGCGCGCCACCGAACGGCGCTTTCGCCATCGAGGGCGGGCTCTCCGTCGAGAGTGTCGAGCAGCTCGTCATCGATGTAGTCGTCGGCCAGGGCGTCCAGGGCGAGGAGGCGCATCACGACGGACTCTTCGTTCTCGACGACGGCGAGCAGCATTTCCTGGGTCTGTTGTGAAGCTGGATCCTGTTCGATGAGCCGCTCGAGCGCCTTGAGGCGCACCGACATGTCCAGGTCGTTGAGCGCGGCGGCGATCAGGGCGTGCTGGACCCGCGGACTGCGACCAGCGTGGCGCACCGCCTTCAGACGGGCGCCGAGGGAAGTCTCGTTGAGCAGCGAGCTGGCGAGAATCTCGTTCACCAGGGGGTCGTCTTTCGGCCGCTGCAGGTCGAGCTCGGCGGCCACGTCGACGCTGAGCTCCAAGGTATCCACATCGACCTCCTCGAGGCGCAGATTCGAGTAGCGAAAGCTCGTCTCCAGGTCGCCGGCGAGCGCGCTACGGGCGACAAGATCGATGAGCGTCGCCGGCGCCGTCGCCGGCGTGGCGCTTCCTTTGCCGATCGCCAGACCGATGGCGAAGGCGACGAGGGCGGCGGCGAGCGGCAGCCAACGAGTCCGTGGGTGAGGTTTCGCCGCGGCCTCGTCAGCGGAGATGCGGTCGAGCACCGACTTCCGGGCGGCGGAGAACTCGGCGTCGGTCGGCGCCGTCGATCCGGGGTCGATTCGGGCGAGGGTGTCGACGAGCTCGGCGAGCTGCTCGAGCTCTTCGCCGGCGTCCTCACCGAGCAGCCGAGCCGTCTCGTCTGCGGTAGCTCGACCGTCGAGGAGGGCGTCGACGAGGGCGTCGTAGTTGTCGGAACGGTCCATCGTGTCTCCTCCGTGCGGGGCTATGAGGCCTCGGCCAGTTGCTGGCGCAGCTTGCGCAGGCCGCGAAACAGAATGTTGCGGGCCACCCCTTCACTGCATTCGAGCACCGAGGCGACTTCGCGGATCGGCATCTCCTGCAGATAGCGCAGCTCGATCGCGAGGCGGTGGCGGGGGGTCAGTCGGTCGAGGGCGCGCGCGACCTGGTGCTTGCGCTCGGCGTGGAGCAGCTCACGGTCCTGGGCCGCCGGCAGGTGGTCGTCGTGCACGACCCGCCAGGCCTCGTGCCGCGCCTGGCGGCGGCTGGCGCTCTTTGCCAAGTTGATCCCTTCGTTGATAGCGATGCGCGCCAGCCAGGCCTTGAGAGCACCGCGGCCGTCGAAGGCCGAGAGCTTGCGGTAGACCTTGAGGAAGACCTCCTGGGTGAGGTCGAGCGCTTCTTCCGAGTTGGTCGCGAACGAGGCGACGAGGCTGTAGACGAGGCGCTCGTAGCGCCGCATCAAGGCGTCGAAGGCGTCGAAGTCGCCGGCGAGCACGGCGTCGACGAGCTGTCGGTCGGTGGCTTGCATGCGAAAAGCGGTCTCTGTCGCTCCAATCCTAGAGACATCGCCCGCCGACGTCTGTTAGCAGCGGCGACCGACCTCGAGCCGTGCCCGCTGGGTCGGCCGGCGAGCTTCCTGGCGGGCGGATCCTGTCGATCCAACCTTCGAGGCTAGTCCCCGAACGGGGTACCGAGGGGGACGTAGTACTGCGTCCCTTTGATCGGCTTCTGGAGCTGGTTCACGAGCTCATCGAAATCCTCTTGCCGGTCCACGACGTTGAGGTTTCGGGTGTCGACCACCAGCAGCGGCGAGCGGTTGTAGTAGTGGTAGTAGTGGTTGTACGCGTCGATCAGCTCGGAGAGGTAGTCCTTCGACATGCGGCGCTCGAAGCTGCGGTTGCGCTTGGCGATGCGTTCGAGGCAGGTGTCGAGGTCGGCGGTCAGGTAGAGAACCAGATCGGAAACCGGCACCTGCGGCTCGAGCAGGGCAAACAGCTTGTCGAAGAGCATCAACTCGTCGTCGGACAGGTTCAGGTAGGCGAAGATCCTGTTCTTCGGGAAGGTGTAGTCCGAGATGAGGAGCTGCTGGAAGAGGTCGCGCTGGAAGACGTCCTGCTGTTGCTTGAAGCGAGAAAGCAGGAAGTAGAGCTCGGTCTGGAACGCCGCGCCGGCGCGATCGTTGTAGAAGTCGGTGAGGAACGGGTTCTCGACGTCTTCCAGGATCTTGGTGCCGTGGAAGCGCTGAGTGAGCATGTTGACCACGGTCGTCTTGCCGACGCCGATCGGCCCGTCGACCGCCAGGTATTGAAACGGAAGCGAATCGGTCATCGGCGGATCAGCCGGCCACGGGCGCGGGCTGCGCCGATTGGAGCGGGTTGTAGAGCGTGTCGCGCTGCACTGGCGTGAAGCCGGCCTCGCGCACGATCCTCTCGAGCTCGGGCCGCTCGAGGTGCTGTTCGGTATCGGCGCCGGCCATGTGATAGATCGTCTCCTCGACGACCGTGCCGTCGATGTCGTCGGCGCCGAAGGAGAGGGCCACCTGGGCGAGCTTCGGCGTGATCATCACCCAGTACGCCTTGATGTGCGGGATGTTGTCGAGCACCAGCCGCGACGTCGCGATGTGGCGCAGATCCTCCGATCCGGTGGTGTGGTACCTCAAACCCATGTAGTTGTTCTCGGGATGGTAGGCGAGGGGGATGAAGGCGTTGAACCCACCGGTGTCGTCCTGCAGGTCGCGCAGCCGCAGCAGGTGGTCGACCTTGTGCTCGGGCTTTTCGACGTGGCCGTAGAGCATCGTCGAGTTGCTGCGGATCCCGAGACGGTGGGCGGTGCGATGGACCTCGATCCACTCGTCCGAGTCGAGCTTGCCGTCGCAGATGATCTCTCGCACGTCGGGGTGGAAGATCTCCGCTCCCCCTCCCGGCAGCGACCCGAGGCCGGCGTCGCGCATCCGCTTCTCGCGCTGCGCGAACCAGCCGATCTCGATCGCCGTGAACGCCTTCAGATGGACGCTCGGGAAGCGCTCCTTGAGCCCGCGCAGCATCTCCAAGTACCAGTCGAGTGAGAGGTCGGGGTGGAGGCCTCCGACGATGTGGAACTCGGTCACCCGGTCGCCACCCTGCTTGGCGGCGTGTTCGTAGACCTCTTCGTGACTCATCTCCCAGGCGTGATCTTCGCCCGGCAGTGCCGCAAAACCGCAGAACTTGCAGTTATAGGTGTAGACGCAGATATTCGTCGGGTTGATGTGGCGATTGATGTTGTAGAACGCAACGTCGCCGTGCAGGCGCCGCCGCACCGCGTTCGCCAGCCGGCCGAGGTGAAGCAGGTGCGGCGTCGTGAAACAGGTCAAGGCGTCGTCCCCGTCCAGACGCTCGTCGTCGCGAACCTTGGCGGCGATGTCCTGCAGTGGGCGAGGGAAGCTTCCTAGCCGTAGGGAGACGCTCATCGAACGGCAGATGTTATCAGCCGTTCGCGGCTCTCAAGACGAACTTCCGGGCGCGGCGTACTATGATCTGCCGGCCAGCTCCGGCGGTCCGGTACGGTGATCTCTATGCGAGTCCAGTGGTTCTCCGCGTGTGCCCTGGGCGCCCTCAGCGCGCTCTCTTGCGCTCCTTCCAGGGAGGCGCCCGTCGAGGTCGTGTTCGAAGCGCCACCGCTGATTCCCCGGCGCGATCTGCTTCTTCGGGACAGAGTCTCCGTGCGGTTGAGTCCCGAGGGCGACCGCCTGGCGTTCATCGTGCCGGAAGACGAGCCCGAGCTCGCGTTGGCGTCTCGGGAGGCACCGACCGAAGAGCGGAGGCTCGCGGTCGAGGGGGAGGGAATCCTCGAGCTCGTAGGTTGGGCCGACGAGGAGCGGCTCCTCTACGGCCGGCTCGATCCGGCGGGCGAACGCCAGCTCTTCGCGCTCGACGTCGACAGCGGCCGCTCGCTACCGCTCACCCCTTCGGGACGCCACGCCGAAGTCCTGGCAATCGGTACCCGGCGCCCGGGCGAGCTGGTCGTCGCGCTCAATGCGCGGGACCCGCGCTGGTTGGACCTCTACAGGGTCGAGCTCGCCTCCGGGAAGCGGACGCTGATCGAGCCCAACGAGCGATTCGTCGGTTTCGGCCTCGATCGAGACGGGGATGTCCGTCTGGCGTTCGAGGCGACGCGGGACGGCGACCTGCGGGTGCTGCAACGGGCGGAAGAGGGAGCCTGGGTCGACCTGTTCCGCCCCAAGATCGCCGCCCGCGGCCGGACCGCCTTTCTCGGCTTCGGCAGGTCGGCCGAGATCGCGTACTTCGTGAGCGCGGCAAGCGGCGAAGCCAGCTCGGTGGAGGCGCTGCGACTGACCTCTGGTGAGTCGCGGGTGCTGTTCAGTGAGGCGGCCGACGTTACCCAGGTGCTGATCGATCCGGCGAACCACGAGGTCCAAGCCGTCGCTACCGCTGGTGCTCGGCAACGCTGGCGAATCATCGACGAGAACATCCGCGGAGATCTCGACTATCTGCAGGACCTGGTCGAGGGAGCCGTCGAGATCCTCGACCGCAGTCGCGACGACCGGCGATGGCTGGTCGCCCTCACCCCCGACCGCGGAGTGCGTCGTCTGGTTCTCCACGATCGATCGATCGGCGAGGCGGACTTTCTCTTCGTCGATCGGAGCGGCCTCGAGAACGTGGAGCTCGCTCCCAGCCATCCGCAGGTCGTGGCGCTCGATGGCGAGCGGTCGTTGCGGGTGAGGTTGAGCCTTCCGCCGGAGCTGGACTCGAACCGCGACGGCCGACCGGCCCGTCCCTTGCCGACGGTGCTCTGGGTCCAGGACCGGGCGTCGGCTCAGGGCGACCCCGATCCGAGCGCGGTGCCTAGGTGGCTGACCAACCGCGGCTATGCGGTGGTCACCGTCGACCTACCGACGGGAACGGCTCCTCGAGAGCGGGCGGGGCCCGCCTACGAGTCGCTCGTGGCGGCCGCGGATTGGGCCGTCGAAGAGGGCATCGCACGGGAAGAGCGGATTGCGGTCATGGGGGCGGGCTACGGTGGGTTTGCCGCCCTGGCCGCCCTCGGGCAGTCGCCGGGAACCTTCACCTGTGGGGTCACCCTGTCCGGACCGTGTCCGCAGTCCGGTGCTCGTCGCTCAGGGGGAACTGGACCCGAGGGTCACGCCCGAGTCCTCGGCCCGCTGGGTCAAGACCGCGGCCGAACAAGGGGTCGCCGCCACTCACGTCGTCTTCCCCAACGAGGGCTCGACCCTCGGCCGGTCCTCCTCGCGGCTCGCTTTCGCCGCGCTCGCCGAGTCCTTCCTGGCCGGTTGTCTGGGCGGCCGGGCGGAGCCGATCACCGACGAGCTGGCCGCCGAGGTCGAGATCGCCGCCGGCCGGGAGCATCTGACGGGGCTGCCGGAGCAAGTGGCGCGCCGCTAGGCTGACCCGAACCGGTGCACAGGCCCCCGGCTACCCGCCGAGCAGCAACCGGTCGATCGCCGTCATCGCGAAGAGCCAGCAGGCGAGGATCCCGTTGGCCCGAAAGAACGCGGCATCGAGGCGCGACAGGTCGCCGGGGCGGACGATCCAGTGCTGGTAGCCCAGCAGCGCTGCGCAACCGGTCACCCCGAGCCAGTAACCCCAGCCGAGCCCCGGAGGGTAGCGTCCCGGCAGCGAAGCGAGCAACGCCAGCATTCCGAGGTGCAGCACCGCCGAGGCGATCAGCGCTCCTCTCTCGCCGAGCGCCACCGGAATCGAGTGCAGGCGGCGCTCGCGGTCGAACTCACGGTCCTGCAAGGCGTAGAGGATGTCGAATCCGGCGACCCAGAGCAGAACGGCGCCACCGAGCAGCAGCGGCGTCGCCGCGACCGAGCCCTTGACCGCAATCCACGCCCCGAGCGGCGCGCCGGCGAGCGCCACGCCGAGCACCAGATGAGACAGAGCGGTGAACCGCTTGGTGTACGAATAACCGAGAATCACCATCAACGCGACCGGGGCGAGCTTGAAGCAGAGCGGATTGAGCTGCCAGGCGGCGACGAACAGCAGCGCCGCGCTGAGGGTGACGAACAGCGCGACGAACAGCGGTGAGACCTCTCCCGCCGGCAGCGCCCGATCCGCCGTCCGCGGATTGTCGGCGTCGAGCCGCCGGTCGGCGAGCCGGTTGAACGCCATCGCCGCGCTTCGCGCCCCGACCATCGCCAGCGCGATCCAGCCGACCGTAGCCCAAGCCGGCCACCCTTCGGCCGCCAGCACCATGCCGAGAAAGGCGAAGGGCAGAGCGAAGAGAGTGTGCTCGAACTTGATCATTTCGAGCACGGTGCGGAGCTGACCTTGGCGCATGAGCTACGGTTCGCTTTCTCGACGCGTCGAAAACGGCCGGTGGCTACTCGACCTCGAAAGCAGGCAGGTCGAGAGGGAGACCAAGAGAACTCTAACCGAGTCGGTATGGAGGCCGGTAAGACGCCCTCGCCCGAGTCCCGCGGAGCGACTCTGCGTGAGCGGTTGCCAGAGTCGGTCTCTCGCTCTTGCCCGCAGGCACACTGGCGGCGTGGCCGTCTGGGCAACGCCCGTCATTCTGACGCGAGCGTCAGGCTATGATCCGGTCCTGATGAAAAGCCACCGCGTCCTCGGTCGATCCGCGCTGTCCTTCCTCGGCGTAGGAGCCGTCACCGTCGCGCTGACGCTGAGCGCGCCGCCTTCCGCTGGCGCTCAGGCAGAGCTCAGTCCGGACACGCTGGACCGCATTCAGCGCGAGTGCCTGCGGGCCTACCCGCCGGAGCTGCTCGCGTCGATGGCCTCCGGAGCGCAGGAGGTTCCCGCCGAGGTCGAGGAGGATCCCCGGGCCCAGATGCAGTTTCTCGACAAGGAGCTGAGCCTCGACAAGGGGCTCTTCTACCCCGCGCTTCTCGAGGAGGTCGTGCCGGCGTTCGAGCGCTACGTCTCGGCCGGGACCCGGTTCCTCGATCTGGGGAGCGGCGACGGGCGGGCCGTGTTCCTGGCCACCGTCCTCGGAGCGGTCGCCACCGGCATCGAGTACGACGAGCAGATCGTGGCGGTCAGCCGGCGAGCGCTCGCCGCACTCGGCGACCTGGTGGACCCCGAGCGCGTGAACATCGTAAGCGGTGATTTCTTCGCTTCCTCTTGGGCGGACTACGACGTGGTCTTCTATTTCGACCAGAGCTCCTTCGAGCGGGATCGCCTGCGGGAGAAGATGCGGCGCGAGCTGGCGCCGGGGGCGCGACTCATCGTCTACCACCAGCAGGCGCCCTTCCCCGGGCTCGAGCGGGAAGCGAGTTTCCCTTCCCTCGAGATCTACCGCCAACCTCCGCCGCAGCAGGAGCTTCGGGCGGAATTCGAGGAGCTCGGGAAGGGCCAGCAGGAGATCCTGCGGCAGCTCGAACAAATCCGCGCACGACTCGGGCCGCGACCCGCACCTGCGCCGGGGCCTGCCGGGCCCGAGGTGCGAGACCGGGTCTTCGACCTAGGCGCCAATCCGGTAAGGGGAGCTCCCAGTGCCAAGCTGACGCTCGTCGAGTTCACCGACTATCAGTGCCCGTACTGCTCCCGGCACGTCCGTGAGACGTTGCCGCAGATCGAAAAGGCGTACGTCGATACCGGCAAGCTGCGCTACGCGACGCTCGACTTGCCGCTCGAGCGCATCCACAAGCTCGCCTTCAAGGCCGCCGAGGCGACCCACTGCGCCGAGCAGCAGGGCAAGTACTGGGAGATGCACGACCGGCTGTTCGCCAACCAGAAAGCGCTCGAGC
>CALZKB010000050.1 GCA_945787575.1 Thermoanaerobaculia bacterium
GGCCCGTGATGCCTTCGCCAACCGGGCCTTTCGCGACGCATGGGACGACCAGGCATTCCGCGACGCGTGGGACAACCGGGACCTGCGCGATGCGTGGGCCACCCGTGCATTCCGTGACGCGATGGATACCCAGGCGTTCCGTGATGCCATGGACGACCAGGCACTCCGCGACGCTTTCGACAGTCAGGCCCTCCGCGATGCCCTTGCCAACCAGGCGTTGCGAGATGCCTGGGACAGCCGGGATTTCCGCGACGCCTACGACAACCGGGCATTCCGCGACGCTTACGCCAACCGAGCGTTCCGCGACGCCCTGGACAGCCAGGCCTTCCGTGACGCCTGGGACAACCAGGCTTTCCGTGACGCCTGGGACAACCGGGCGTTCCGTGACGCTTGGGACAGCAGAGCGTTCCGCGACGCATGGGACAGCCAGGCGTTGCGCGATGCCTGGGCCAGCCGAGCCTTCCGTGACGCTTGGGACGATCGAACGTTCCGCGACGCCTGGGACAACCGGGCGTTCCGCGACGCCTGGGACGACAGGGCCTTCCGTGACGCATGGGACAGCCGAGCGTTCCGCGCCGCGTGGGATAGCCGGGCATTCCGCGCCGCTATGGACGCCCGGGCGTTCCGCGACGCCATGGATTCACGGGCGTTCCGCGATGCCTGGGACAACCGAGCATTTCGCGCCGCCATGGACTCACACGCATTTCGCGCCGCCATGGACTCACGGGCGTTCCGCGACGCCATGGACGCGAGATCGTTCCGCGACGCCTTCGACAGCCGAGCGGCTCGCGACGCCTACGACAATCGGGCGGCCCGGGACCACTAGTGGGGACCACCGGCTGGCAGAGACCGACATCGATTTCATAATCCCATGAGACTTCGGCCTGGCGCCTCTAGGCGGTAGGCCGTATCTCTTTGGGCGTGAATCGGGCCGCGACGGCGACTCGCCCCCTCCATCTATACTGGTGCGATCGTCTGAGGAGGACTGGATGCGGCCTGTCGTGACGAGCGGTCTCGTTGCCGTCTTAGCGCTCTCGTGCTTCGCGGCACCGAGCGAAGCCCAGTTGAAGACCCTGGAGACCGAGCAGATGCGACTGCTCTACTTCAGCCCGTCACTCGATTACCTCGCCAAGTACACCGCTCGCTGCCTGATCAATTCGATGGAGTTCCAGCGGAGAGTCTACGGATTCGAGTCGCCTGAGAAGCTCACGGTGATGCTCAGGGACTTCAGCGATCGCGGCAATGCCGGCGCCGGCGCCATTCCCCGCAACTCCGTAGTGTTCGACGTCGCCCCGGCCGACGTCAGCTTCGGCCACATCACGACCGGTGAGAACATCTACGCTGCGTCCAATCACGAGCTGGTTCACATCGCCGGATTCGACAAAGCTGCGGCCCGGGATCGGTCTTTTCGTCGGCTCCTCCGCGGCAAGGTCATGCCCATTTCGGAACATCCGGAGACTCTGCTCTATCAGTATCTGACGGCACCGCGAGTGGCCGTTCCACGCTGGTATACCGAAGGTATCGCCGTGTTCAGCGACACCTGGATGGCTGGAGGACTCGGACGAGCCCAGGGATCCTACGATGAGATGGTCTTCCGCTCGATGGTCCTCGATGACACCCACTTCTACGATCCTCTGGGTCTGGTCGCCGAGGGTGTGACGATCGACTTTCACGTCATGGCCAAGGCCTATCTCTACGGCACGCGGTTCATGACCTACCTCGCGTACGAGTACTCGCCCGACCACCTGGTGCGCTGGATCTCTCGAACCGACGACAGCAAGGCCTATTACTCGACCCAGTTCCGACAGGTCTTCGGCGTCTCGCTGGCCGAGGCTTGGCAGGGCTGGCTCGAGTTCGAGCGTGGATTTCAACAGGCCAACCTGGAGCGGATCCGTGAGTTCCCCGTCACTCCTTTCGAGGACCTCTCCGAGCGCGCGCTCGGCTTCATCTCCCGCGCCTACTACGACCGCGAGAAGAACACGATGTACGCCGGCTTCAACTACCCCGGCGTCGTTTCCCACATCGGAGCGATCTCCCTCGACGACGGGTCGCTCGAGCGGCTCATCGACATCAAGGGACCGGCACGCTACAGCGTCTCGTCGCTGGCCTACGATCCGGTCGACGAGAAGATCTTCTTCACCACCGACCACTACGCCTACCGCGACCTGCGGGTGCTGAATCTCGCCACCGGCAAGGCTCGGATCCTGCTCAAGGAGGCCCGCATCGGGGAGCTCGTGTTCGACCGCAACGACCGCTCGCTCTGGGGTGTCCGCCATCTCAACGGAATCGCGAGCCTGGTGCGGATTCCCTACCCCTACGAGGAGTGGAACCAGATCCGCTCATGGCCCTTCGGCGAGGCGATCTTCGACATCGACATCTCTCCGGACAGCTCTCTGCTGTCGGCCTCGGTCGGCGACATCAGCGGTGACAACGACCTCGAGGTGTTTCGTGTCGAGGATCTGAGAAACGAAGAGCTGAGCCAGGACGACCTCATCCCGATCGCCGAGCTCGACGTGGCCACCAGCATTCCGATGGGCTTCGTGTTCTCGCCTGACGGCCGCTATCTCTACGGATCCTCCTACTACACCGGTGCCGCCAACATCTTCCGTCTCGAGGTCGCCACCAACGAGTTCGACGTGCTGACGAACACCGAAACCGGCTTCTTTCGGCCGATACCGATGGGCGACGATCGCCTGCTCGTGTTTCGCTACACCGGTGAAGGCTTCGTCCCTGCCACCATCGAGGTCAGCCCGATCGAAGACGTGAACGCGATCACGTTCCTCGGTCGGAAGGTCATCGAGCGACACCCGATACTGGAGCAGTGGCAGGTGGGGTCACCCGCCGATGTTCCGATCGAGTCCTTGATCATCGAGGAGGGCGAGTACGGCACCTTCGAGCCCATGAAGCTCGAATCGATCTACCCGGTGGTCGTGGGCTACAAGAACACAGCGGCAGCCGGATTCAGAATCAACCTGTCGGACTACGTGGGCATCAACCGCGCCCATCTCCTCGCCACCTACTCCGACGACTCCGAGCTCCAATCCGACGAGCGTTTCCACCTCGAGTTCGAGTACGAGCGTTACGACTGGAGGCTCAGCTACTGGCACAACTACGCCGACTTCTACGACCTCTTCGGTCCGACCAAGCGGAGCCGCAAGGGTTACTCGATCGGAGTCAACTGGGACAAGATGCTCATCTTCGACGAGCCTCGGGAGATGGAGCTCACTCTCGACAGTGTCTTCTACGGCGACCTCGAGGAGCTGCCGGCTTCCCAGGGCATCCCCTCGATCTCCGACCAGCTGTGGGAGAGCGCGGTGAGCCTGCGCTACGAGAACCTGCGCGGCTCTCTGGCCCAGGTCGACGACGAAAAGGGAGTCTCGTGGGAGATCGTCGCCGATGGGAGCTATGTCGAGAGCAGCTTGATACCTCGATTGAGACTCGATTTCGATGCCGGCTTTCCGCTGTTCTCCCACTCGTCGCTGTGGCTACGCACCTCATTGGGCGCAGCCGACGGCGATCTTGACGACCCGTTCGCCAAGTTCTTCTTCGGCGGCTTCGGCAACAACTGGCTCGATCGCCTCGAGGTCAAACGATACCGGGAGCACTACGCGTTCCCCGGCCTCGAGATCAGCGAGATCGGCGGCAGGAACTACGGCAAGATCATGCTGGATTGGAATCTGCCACCCATTCGGTTTCGTGAGGTCGGCTGGCAGAGCTTCTACGCAACGTGGGCCCGGACCTCGATCTTCGCGGGGGGACTCGTGACCGATCCTGACGTTAGCGCTGTAAGGCGGGAGATCGCCGACCTCGGGATCCAGGTCGACATCAAGCTCACGGCGCTATCCCGGTCGAATCTGACCCTGTCGCTGGGTTACGCCGTGGCCGCCGAATCGGGTTTCGACGACCGCGACGAGTGGATGGCGTCCCTCAAGGTCTTCTGATGCCGGAGAACCCGCCCGCCGCTGGGCTCTGGGCTCTCTGCCTGGGACTCGGGGTGCTCCCGGTCCTCGCCTTCCTGCTCGCTCTCGTTCTGCTCGACAGCTACAAGCTGATCGGGCTGCGCCGAGTGCTCACTCTGGTGGTCACGGGAATGGCGATCGGCCTTGCCTGTCTTCTTCTCAATCCTTGGCTGATGGATCTGCTGCGCACCGACCCGCACCTCTACACCCGCACGCTCGGCCCCTTTGTCGAAGAGCTCCTCAAGGGCTCGGTCGTCGCCCTCGCGCTCCACCGGCGCCGGATCGGTTTCCTCGTCGACGCGGCGGTGTGGGGCTTCGCTGTCGGAGCCGGCTTCGCGGCGTTCGAGAACACTCATTACTTCGTCGTCCTGGCCGAACCCAGGCCCATGCTTTGGATCCTCCGAGGCTTCGGCACCGCGATCATGCATGGCGGCGCCACGGCCTTGATGGCCGTACTGTCGAAACAGCTCTCGGATCTCTTCGATTCGGTGCTGCCGTCCGTCATCCTCCCGGGACTGCTGCTCGCCACGATCGTGCACTCGGCCTTCAATCACTTCTATCTCTCTCCCAGCCTTTCGACGTTGTTGCTCCTGGTCATTCTCCCGCTGCTCTTCGTCCTGGTTTTTCGCGCCAGCGAGAAGGCCACCCACCGCTGGCTCGGCACCGGCTTCGACAGCGATCAGGAGCTGTTGGAGATCATCAACAGCGGTCGCGTCTCCGAGATGCGGATCGGCGAGTACTTGAACAATCTCAAAGAGCGCTTTCCGGCCGAGACGGTGGTCGACATGCTGTGCCTGATCCGATTGCACCTCGAGCTCTCCATCCGCGCCAAAGGCGTCCTGCTGATGAAGAGAGCGGGCTTTGGGGTGCCCGCCGACCCCGAGGTCGAAGCGCGACTGCGCGAGTTGGCGCACCTGGAGAAGAACGTCGGGCCGACCGGCATGATCGCCCTTCACCCGATCTTCAGCATGAGCCACCGCGATCTGTGGCAGCTGCACATGCTGCGGGAGGCGCGTCCCTGACGCATCATTGCCGGAAGGTGCCGCACTGGGAAGCATGGTGGACCGCTTCCACGGTCTCCACGCCCGGCCGCGCTCTTCGAGAGGACCGCTCAGGGCACCGTCGTGGACCAGGCCGAGGTGTCGCCCGACTCGAAACCGTCGGCGAAGAGCAGGCCGCGGGTCGTCAGCTGGTCGAAGGCGAGGCCGAAGTAGACGGTCGCGTTCTGGGTGCCGACGGCCGTGATGACGCCGTTGCGCATGAGCGTGTAGTAGAAGCCGTCATCGTCGAAGAGCCGGAACAGACCGTCGATCGAGTCGTAGACCAGACCGAGCGGCACACCCTGGATCGAGTCGCCCGAGAGGGGGATCGGCGTGGCGGCTCCGCTGCTCAAGTCGACGCTTTCGAAGATCGTCGCGGACGGGCCGGCCTCGAAGGCGAGGTGGTAGAGCGTCTCGGGCTCGGCCGGATCGTAGGCGATCGCGTGGCCGCCGACGCCGCTCAACGGAAAGAGGGCGGCCGCGGCGCCGACGCTCGTGTCGATCAGGTGCAGACTATGAGGGTCGGAGCCCAGCGAGCCAGAGACACCGTAGAGCAGACCCTCGCGATCGAGCGTCAGATCGCGGATCAGCACGCTGCCGAAGAGACCGATCTCCGTCTCGACGCCGGTCGTGAGATCCAGCCTGTAGAGGCTCTCCTTGTCGGTGGCGTACATCACGCCGCTGGTCGGCGACATCGCGATACCGCGCCAGGATCCAAAGAGCACGGAGCTGATCGTGGCGACGTCGGTGCCCGTGAGGCGGTCGATGATCCTGAAGTCGCTCCCGCCGAGCTCCAAGGCGTAGAGCGTTTCGCCCACGGCTCGAGAGGGCGTGCCGATTGCGGCGGCGACGGCCAGCGCCGCTGCTGCGATGGCGAGCCAGCTCGGCACGGTCCGAACCATCGAACAAGCATAACTCACGGGGCCGCGCTCTCGATGGGAGTCATCGGGAGCCGAGGTTGGGTTCGATGTCGGGTGGTACCGTCGGGTCATGCACCGACCTCTCAGAGATCGATGACCGGTCTCGTCCGAAGGTCCAGGGTCGCGGTGGCTCCGTTGCTACTCTCCATCGGTTTCGCGGGCTGCCTCGGAGAGGCCCCGACGGCCGAGGTCGCCAAAGCTCCAGCCGGCCGTGCGAGCACCCTGCGCTTCGTCGTCGCTCCCGACCGGGCGGGGCTTCCGGAGGCGAGGATGTACTCGTTCGGGCCGGCCTGGGGATATCTGGACGGAGATCGATTCCCGGATCTCTTCATCGCCCACCACTACGGTCACGAGCGCCATGGGCTGCAGGATCTACTCCTGCGCAACACCGGTGACGGATCGTTCGCGACCTCGTCGATCGAGCTCTCGCCACGCACCAATCCGCGGTTTCCCAGAGATCTCCACGCCGCCGTCTGGGCGCCGTTGTCCTCCGACTCCCCGGACCGTGACGACCTCTACGTGTCGGTGGGCGGGCGGCAGGGAGATCTCTCCAAACGAGGGGAGATCGAGCATCTTCTCTTTCGCAACGAGCCCGAGGGGCTGATCAATCGGGCGCGGGAGCTCGGTCTCCAGGAGCTGATGTCGTCGGGGCCCTTGCTGCGCGGGAGGCTCGCCATTCCCATCGACTACGACCAAGACGGCCGGCTCGATCTGCTCCTCACCGGGGATCGGAGTCCGTTTCGCATGCTGCGCGGCACCGACTACGGTTTCTTGGATCGGTCGGAGGAGACCGCGCTGAATACGATTCGGCCCGGAGCCGAAGACGGCTGGCGGGCCTCGGTAGCCGATCTCGACGGCGACCACTACGAAGATCTGATCCTCGGCACCGGACCGCGCTCGAGCCTGTTCGTCTTCTCGAATCGAGCCGGCGCGAGGTTCGAGTACGAGCCCGACTGGACCTCGTCGATGACCGGGATCGTGGCATCGTGGGCTCGCCCGACCGGGAGCGATCAGTTTCCCGACCTCTTCCTGCTTCCGAGAAACATCGGCCCCGGCTCGCCGATCCGGTGGATCGAGAGCCCGAACGGGCGCGGTGGTCGAGAGCACTTGATCGTCGCTGACGGGATCCACGGCCGGGGGCTGCAGCTGACCGGCGGTGATTTCGACAACGACGGCGACGACGACCTCGTGGTGCTCTCCCGGCGGGCGGTCTTCCTGATCGAAGCCAGGGGCGAGAGCTGGATCGACGTCACGGCGGAGTCGGGACTGCACGAGATCTTCAACGCGGTCGACGAAGGGCTCTTCAGCTGTGTCTCGATGGCCGACTACGATCTCGACGGCCGGCTCGATCTGATCGCCAGTCGCGGGCAAGGCGGGCCAGGGCGGCAGGACCCTCCTCCGGGTCCGATTGAGATCGCCAGGAACACATCGGAAGCCGCCGGAAACTGGTTGCGCCTCAGGCTTCGTGGCCGGGCGAGCAACCCTCTGGCTCTGGGGGCGGCGATCGAGATCTCCCTTCCCGACGGTGGCACCCGGTACCGGTCGATCACGAACAGCGTCACCGGAACCTGCCAGAACGACTCCGCGGTCCATCTGGGAATCGCCGGGGCTCCCTTCGCGGACCTGCGGATCTCTTGGCCTTCGGGAGCTCGAACCGATCACTCCGACGTGGAGGCAAACCAGCTCGTCGTGATCGAGGAGCCGGTCCCGGCAGCCGAGGGGTGATGCGGACACCTCTTGCCGCCGGACGACTGGTCGGCATCGTGTTGGTCTCCGGCCTCGGATCGGCCTGCGGATCCGACCCCGTCGATGAGGTGCGGCACGATCTCGTCGCGGCGTTCGCCGGTGCCGAGGAGCTTCGCGAAACCGATCGTCTGGACTTCGGCTCCTTGGACGCGCGGAGCTTCCTCGTCTCGGGGTGGTCGATCGACGAAGAGGCGCAGGCCGGGCTGACCTTTGTCTGGAGCGTCGGTGAGGCCTCCGAGGTTCGTTTCTACGTCGTCGAGAGACGCGCGATCGACTTCTCGATGCGAGCCTGGGCGCTCACGCCGGAGAGCCTGCCCGAACAGCGAATCAATGTCCTGGTGGGCGGACAGACGATCGGCGAAGTGGCGCTGAGAACCCAACCTGCGAGCATCCCTCTCACGATTCCCCCTGCGCAGCTCGAGCGCGGTTGGAACATCCTCCGCTTCGAGCCTGCCGAGCTGACCGTCCCGGCGAAGCTCATCGGCTCCGCGGACACTCGCCGGCTGGGCTTTGCCGTCGACTGGATGAAGTTCAGGCAGCGGGCGGTTGCCGGCACCTCGGTGGAGGCGTCACGCGATCAGCTGGTCCTGGCGCGAGGAGCGCGACTCGAGTATTACCTCGAGCTCGCGCCGGGCAGCACATTCTCGGTCGCCAGCCTGGTGAGCCGCTCGGAGAACCTCCGCTTGGAGGTGTCGACGCAGTTCGAAGACGAGCCGGCCCGCACGATGAGGCTCGCCGCTTCGCCGGGGCCGGTTCGCAAGAGTCTGGCCGAGCGCGGAGGGCTCGCGAGGATCGCTCTCTCGGTCGTCGGTTCCGGTGCCGACGCCGCCGATGGAACGATGTCGCTGACGGCGCCGCGGGTTCGACGACCGGTCGAGAGAGGGCGGGCCGCGCCATCCGCCACCGAGCCCCGGGCGGGCGTAGGTCGGCTTAACGTCGTGCTCTACGTAATCGACGCTCTGCGTGCCGACCGCCTGGGTTGCTATGGCGACGGGCGAGGGTTGACGCCGGCCATCGACCGCTTCGCCGAGCAATCGCTTCTCTTCCAATCGGCGCGCGCCCAGTCCTCTTGGACCAAGCCTTCGATCGCTTCGGTGCTGACCGGCCAGCACCCTTGGCGACATGGAGCCAACGCCAAGCAGGAGGTCCTTCCCGCGGACGTCCCGACCCTCGCTGGCCTGTTTCGCGGTCACGGCTATCGGACCGCAGCCGTCGTCGCCAACGGCTTCGTGTCGGAGACGTTCGGTTTCGATCGGGATTTCGACTCCTTCGACTACGTCAGGCGCTCCCCCGATCTGCCCGAGAGAATCCTCGAGCGGACGGCCGCCTGGCTCGCGACGACGCCGACCCCCTTTTTCCTCTACGTGCACACGATCGAGCCGCACGCACCCTACGCGGCGCCAGATCGCTGGAGACGACGATTCGCGCCGGCGGTCTCTCGCCCCGAGGTCGGCACGCTCGCCAACGTGACCAGGTTGTCGGAGGGCTCGGCTCCCCCGGAGGGCGCGCTCCTCGAAGACTTGGAGGCTCTCTACGATGCGGAGGTTGCTCACGCGGACGAGCGCTTCGGCACCTTTCTGGAGCAGCTCCGAGCTGCCGGCCTCGGCGACGACACCATCGTGATCCTGACCTCGGATCACGGTGAGTCCTTCTACGAGCACGGCACTTTGACCCACGGCAAGGACCTCTACTCGGAGGTGCTGAGAATCCCCCTGATCGTGCGGATTCCCGGACGGGCGGGCGAGCGGCGAGCAATCCCGGCTCAACACCTCGACCTGTTTCCGACCCTGGAGACGCTGCTGACGGGTAGTGCGAGCTCCTCGAACCTCGACGGCCGCGATCTGCTGCAGAGCCCATCCGCCAACGGTCCGGTATTCTCCTATCTGGCCTATTCGCCGCAGCGCCGGAGCGCGAGCGTCGTCGAGGGCGATTGGAAGCTGATCCTGCCTCTCGACCGGGGCGGTGGGGCGGAGCTCTTCGATCTGTCCGCAGACCCGCACGAGAGCCGCTCCCTGGCCGCCGAAGAGGAGATCCGAACCGGCTATCTACGCAGCCTGCTGCGGATGGAGATGGCGACCCTGCGCCGGAGCGATTCGGTCGAGATCGGCGACGAAGTACGAGAACAGCTCGAAGCGCTCGGCTACCTTCAGTAGCCGTGAGGCGGGTCCGCCGCCGCCGCAGGCGGGAGCAACGCGAGGTTGCGCAGGATCTCGACGGTGCGGGCGTGGGTGGAGACCAGGGGGCCGTCGGTCGATATCCGCTCGAAGCTCTCGACGTGCTCGGGGTTGGGCGATTCCCACTCGGTTCGCTGCCTGTCCATGAGCTCGACGCGGCCGTCGGAGCGCGTGTCGTGCACCTGCCGGCTCTCGAGCCGCCGCCGCCTCTCGCTCGGCGAGCAGGTGGCCTCGACGAACACCAGGCTCGCCCCCGCGCGTGCCGCGAGCTCGAAGTCCGGCCGGCGATCGTCGCGGGTATTGAAGGACCCGTCGACGACCACCGGGAAGCCGGCGTGGAGGAGATTCTCGGCGCGGTTGCAGACCTCCTCGTACGTCTGCCGGCTCATCTCCCGCGAGTAGAGCCCGGTCTCGTAGGGAACATAGACGCGCGTCTGTTCGCCCACGCCGGAGATCTGCTTGCGCACGGCGTCGGTCGACAGCAAGTGCCAGCCGAAGGCCTCGCGCAGATAGCGGGCGATCCGGGTCTTGCCGGCACCCATGAGCCCGTAGACGACGACCAAGGGCGGTTTGGACTCTCCTCCCGCGTAACGGTACGCGAGCCCGAAGTAGTGGCGCGCCGAATTGCGTTGAGCGCGCCGGCCGCAGTCGCCCAGGCCGGGGTCGACCGAGGTGAAACAGTGGACCTTGGCACGGACGTAGGCTCGGTAGCACTTATAGAAGTCGAGCAGGTCGAGGAGGTCGGTGTCGCCGGAGACCTCCACGAAGCGATCGATCAGGTAGCGCGACAGCTCGATCCGGTCGCGGAAGTCGAGATCCATGGCCAAGAACGCGAGGTCCGCCGCCACGTCGGCGCAGCGAAAGCGCTCGTTGAACTCGACGCAATCGAGGATCACCGGCGGTTCCTCGAAAAAGATGTTCCCGAGGTGGAGATCGCCATGCCCGTCCCGGATTCGACCCTCCCGCACCCGTCGATCGAACAGATCCTCGCGCTTTCGAAGGAAGTCGTTCGCCCAGGCGCGGATGTGCTCGTAACGCTCGCGAGTGATCGTCTTGCCGACCTGGTCTTCGGTCTGGGCGAAGTTCTCGTCGGTGTTGTACCTCACCGCCCCCGGGCGACCGTGCCGGTCGACGCTCTTCCCGGTCGGAGCCTCTCGATAGAAAGGCTCGAGAATCTCGATCAGCCGATCGATGTGAGCCGCGTCGAGCTGGCCGCGGGCGAGCACCTCGGTTCCCAGGAGCTCGGCGTCGAGCTGGCGCATGACGACCAGCCAATCGACGATCTTGCCCTCGATGTCGGCGCCGTCGCCGAGCCGCAGAGCGCCGCGGTCGACCACGATCGGGGCGACTCCCAAGTAGGTGTCGGGTGCCAGCCTGCGATTGAGATCGAGCTCCGCCCGGCAGAAGCGCTCGCGAAGCTCGGGTGTCGAGAAGTCGAGGAATCCGAAGTTGACCGGTTTCTTCAGCTTGTAGGCGCGCTCACCGGTGAGGAAGATCGACGAGACGTGAGTCTGCAGGTAGTCGACGCTTTCGACCGGCGGGCCCCAAAAGGACGGCCGGCGCAAGGCGGCGACCAGGTCGGCGTGGCTCATGGGTGCGTCCTTCGACGCGGCGGGGGAACGAAAGCCCCTCCCCTATCTCAGACTAGGAGCGGTCCGACCGTCGACGGAATACCCTGTCGGGTGGGTCGCAGCGTCGCTGGCCTTCGAGGAGGTCTCCGACTTCCTCGCTTCCTACCTCGAAATCCTGCAGGGCGGCGACCCCGAAGCCATCCGCGGTCTCTACGTCGACGATGGCCGCTTCGCCTGGTTCACCGACGGTGAGAAGCGATACACCTCCGCGGACCACGTGCTCGAAAGCCTCGCCGGCATGGAAGGGACGGCTGAGCTTGCACGCTCTCCTCGGAGATGTCCGTGCCGTCCGAGCCGAAGCTGGTCCACGAGACGATGAAATTGCCGGCGGCGTAGGCGGCGACGTCGGGGCGATACTGTCCGTCGGTCGTGTAGCGGTTCACCTGGAACTGCCCGGCGAGAGGGGCCGCGTCACGGTCGAACCGGCGCGCCTGGATGCTGTAGCTCTACGCGACGAGGGCCACCGTCCAGAGGCTCTGAGTTTTCGCCATAGTCGCTCTTCCCGGCAGGTCCGGTAGGTTGACGCGTCGGATAGTACAACCCCGCCGTAAGGGAACGCAGGGTCAGGTTCTTGGCGTCTTTTCGATCGTATTAGAATCCACCCTACGCTCTTCGCGGCGATGCGATCCTTGGAAGCGCGCACTGTGAATCGAAACTTCAGGCTTCAGCTCACCGTCTGGGCGGCGGGACTGCTCTTCGCAGCGGGATCGGCCGTCGCCGGCCAGAAGGAGCCCGACAGTGCACCGGTCCCGCCCGACGCGCCAGCCGAACGGATCTCCACGTTCCTGGATTCGGTCGTCGTCACTGCCACCAAGAGCGAGGCGACCGACTTCGACCTCCCGTACAGCGTCGAGCGCCTCGACCGGAGGGAGCTGCTCGAGCACCGGCAGGTCCGCACCCTGCCGGAAGCGATGAACGAACTGCCCGGGGTGATGACCCAGAAGACCGGCCACGGCCAGGGCTCGCCCTTCATCCGCGGGTTCACCGGATTTCGCACGCTGCTCATGGTCGACGGCATCCGACTCAACAACTCGGTCTTTCGGGACGGGCCCAACCAGTACTGGAACACGGTCGACCCCTGGTCGATCGACGGTCTCGAGCTGGTCAAGGGCCCCTCCTCCGCCCTCAACGGTAGCGACGCCATCGGCGGAACGGTCAACGTGCAGACTCAGAAGATGGCCGCGATTCCCTCCGGCACCGCCGGAGCTTTCCGCTACCGCTACTCCTCTGCCGAGGACTCCAACGGCGGACGGCTGCAGATCACCCAAGGCGATGACCGTTGGCGCATGGCGGTAGGGGTCTCGGCCCACGACTTCGGGGACGTCGACGCCGGAGGCTCTGTCGGCACCCAGCCGAAGACCGACTATGACCGTTTCGATGGTGACTTCAAGCTGGAGATCGACACCGGCGACGAATCCCGGTTGGTCTTCGCCTACCAGCAGACGGAGGTCGCAGACGCCTGGCGAACGCACCGCACGATCTTCGGCAAGAGCTGGCGCGGCACCACCGTCGGCAACGAGCGCCAGCGCTCGCTCGACCAGCAACGTTCCCTCGCCTACCTGCAGTACCTGCAAAGCGGCTCGAGCGGCTGGTTCGACACCGCGACCGCCAACCTCTCTTTCCATCGTCAAGAGGAGGAGCGCTTCCGCATCCGCAGCGGCGGCAACGGCGAGACCCAAGCCTTCGACGTCGGCACCCTCGGTGCCTGGCTCCAGCTCGACAAGGCGGTATCCCGCGGGAGCTGGACCTACGGACTCGAGTACTACGGTGACACCGTGGACTCGTTCAAAGTCGCATTCGACAGCGACGGAGTCGAGGGCCCACCGGCGATCCAGGGACCGGTCGCCGACGACGCGACCTACGATCTGATCGGCGCGTACGCCCAGTTTCAGACCAGCCTATCGGACCGGCTGAGCCTCATCCTCGGCGCCCGCTACACCCACGCCGCTGCCGACGCGGAGAAGGTCCAGTCGCCGACCACCGGGGAAGCCATCGCGCTCGACGGATCCTGGGACAATCTGACCGGCAACTTCCGGACGCTCTATCAGCTCGACGGCGAAGACCGGTGGCACCTGTTTGGCGGTGTTTCCCAGGGCTTCCGCGCCCCGAACCTCTCGGACCTCACTCGCTTCGACAGCGCCCGCTCGAACGAGATCGAGACGCCTGCCCCCGATCTCGACAGCGAGCGTTTCGTCGCCTACGAGCTCGGCCTCAAGTTCCGGGGGAAGCGGGGAGCGTTCGAGCTCGCCACCTTCGAGACCGACATCGAGGACCTGATCGTGCGCGTGCCGACCGGCAGCGTCGTCGACGGCGAGAACGAGATCACCAAGACCAACGGCAGCAACGGCTTCTCTCGCGGCCTCGAGGTCAGCGCCGTCACGGCGGTGACCCAGACTCTCGAGCTCTCCGGCGACATAGCCTGGGTGGACGGTGAGGTCGATACCTTCCCGACCTCTGTCACCGTCAGCGTGAGAACGCCCCTCAGCCGCTTGATGCCGACGACCGGTCACCTCAGCCTACGGTGGACGGGCTCCGGCGGCAAGCTCTGGGCCGAGGCGCTGCTCACGGTCGCCGACCGGCAGGACAAGCTGTCGCTCCGCGACCTCGACGACACCGATCGGATCCCTCCGGGCGGCACTCCCGGCTATGAGTTGCTGTCGCTGCGAGGCAGCTGGATCGTGAATGACCGCGCTGAGTTACACTTCGGCCTCGAAAATCTGGGGGACGAGGAGTATCGGATTCACGGTTCGGGACTCAACGGCGCCGGCCGTGGCGCCAGGCTCGGCATCACCACTCGATTCTGAGCCGAACGACAACCGGACAGTTTCGGGCAGCGAGCTCGCGAGTTCCACGAGCCGGCGCCGAGAGAGTACAAGAAGGACGAGTGGAGACTAGATTGACGACCGGAACAACGTCCTGCAGATCGAAGCTAGCCTTCGCTGCCCTCTGTTGGCTGCTCGTCGGCGGCAGCCTGCTCGCCGAGGGCTCCGACAAGCCGAAGATCGGCTTCGGAAAGAACTTCTATCTCGAATCCGGCGACGGCAACTACCGCATGGACTTCTTCGGATACGGCCAGGTTCGCTACACCAATCTCGATCGCGACGGCGACGACGACACCAGCGAGTTCACCGTCCAGCGGGCTCGCGCCGGCATCAAGGGTCACGCCATCAGCAAGAAGCTGAAGTACCGGCTCTATCTCAACGTCTACTCGGGAAGCGGCTCGGGGACCGATCTCTTCGACTATTGGCTCGAGTACTCGCCGGACTCGAACTTCAGCTTCCGTGCCGGGCAGTGGAAGGTCCCGTATGCCAACTCCTGGAACGTCTCCGACGCCGCCCTTCAGTTCGTCGATCGCTCGGCGGTCGACGCTAACTTCCGCCTCGACCGCGACTTCGGCATCGCTGCCCGCGGCAAGGCCGCGGCAGGCAAGCTGAGCTACGATGTCGGAGTCTTCAACGGCGAGGGCCGCAACAAGCGCCAGGACGGAGATGGTCATCTCTTCGTCGGCCGCTTGACGCTCGAGCCGCTGGGCAAGTTTCCAACCAGCGAGTCGGATCTGGGCAAGAGCGAGTCGCCGCGGCTCAAGCTCTCCATCGGCGCCGCCTCGAACGAGGAGGTCGCCTCGCACACCCGCTCGAACTTGAGGAACCGCCTCGTCGCCCTGGGTCCCAGCGACGTCAGCAGCCAAAGCGCCTACGCCGGCTTCATGTACAAGGGCTTCGCCGCTCACGCGGAGATGCACGAGCGTGAGATCGACCCGCTCCTCTCGGGCCTCCCGAGCGAGGACGCGTCCGGCTACTACGCCCAGGCCGGTTACTACTTCGAGCCGGGCGAGCTCGCCGTCCGGGTGGAGTCCTTCGACCCCGACGACTCCGTGGGCGGCAACGACCGGGACGAAGTCGGAATCGGCTTCAACTGGTTTTTCGAGGGCAACGACCATATGTTCGCCGCCGATCTCTTCGAGATCACCACCGAATCCGGCGCGCTCGAGATCGAGGACACCCGCATCCGCCTGCAGTGGCAGGCGAAGTTCTAGGCCACATGACCACTTCGAGGATTCTGAACTTGAAAGACTCCAAGCTCTCACATGCACTGATTTCGCTCCTCGCTCTCGGCCTCGCCGCCTGCGCACCTTCGGCGCAAGAGGCCGGCCTCGACGAGATCACGCCGGCCGGGGACGGCAACTGCCAAAGTGGCGGTCGGTTACGAGCTCGTGTCAATCGGGTCGTCCGCGCTGCTTCTCGGACCCTCAGGCGGCCGGTCTCGCAGCCCGCTCAGCCGAACGAGGCGACGGCCTCTTCTTCGTCATCGAAGATGTCGTAGACGGTGATGAGCTGGGTGATGCCGAGCACGTTCTTGAGCTTGCGAGACAGGTTCATCAACCGCAGCTCGGCACCACGCTCGGTGACCGTGGCGTGCGCGGCTACGAGCTCGCCGAGGCCCGAGGAGTCCATCTTCTTGGTCGCGCCGAGGTCGATCAGGATCTTCCGGCCGCCACTGTCGAGGACTTGCTGGATCGAGTCGCGCAGGGCGACGTCACCCTTGCCGATCGTAATTTTGCCTTTCGGTTCCAGGATCGTGATGTCCTGGCGCTGGCGTTTCGTGATTTCCATCAGTCGTTCTCCTCACAGTTCGTAGCGTCCTCGGGCGGTGAAGGGGTGCGCTTGCGCATCGTTACCACCGTGCCGCCATCATTTTGAAACGCGAATGCCACCTCATCCATGAAGCTCTTCATCAGCAGAATTCCGCGACCGCTCGCCTTGAGCAGATTCTCGGGCGCGAGCGGATCGGGCAGAGCATCGGGGTCGAACCCTGACCCCCGGTCACTGACCTCGATCGTGAGATGCCTGTTCTCGATCTGGAAACGAATACTGACCAGCTCGTTGCCACCGGGGCCGTTGCCGTGCTGAATCGCGTTGGCGGCCGCCTCGCGAACCGCCAGGCTGGTCCTTTCGACCGATTTCGTATCGAAGTGAAGATATCGAAGCAGGCCTTCAGCCAGCGAGTCCACCAGCTCGAGCTCATCGAAGTGACTACGAATCGTCATCCGGACCTCGGGTTGTGGTCGGCTCATCGCGCTCGGCACTCGAGTGAAGACGGAGTCTAGCAGCCCGTGGCAACTCGACCGCTCTCGTCGAGGACCATGGAACGGTGTTGGACCAAGCGCAGGTGTCACCCGACTCGAAGCCGTCCTCGAACCGCGAGTCGGCACATCTCTTTGCCGGCGCAAACGCGTTCAGTCCCCACGAAATCGAAGAGGTAGTAGTCACGACCTCACCGTTCGAGCGACACGCACTGAAATCGTGTGGTCTCTGGCGCTCTTCTCTGGGCGGTGCGCCCGCCACATCCCCAAGGGATCGGGTGCGAATCGCCGGATGTCGGCTAGGATGGCGCTTCGAGATCCACCGATGACCCCTCCCAAGACACAGCGCCAGGACGATCGAGCCTCGACCGCGTCGGGGGCGAAGATCCGCGAGGCGGTATCGCGGATCCTCGACAGCCTGCCCCCGGACGAACCGCTCGAGGCCGCGCGGTCCGCTCGGCGACAGCTCAAGAAGAAAGAGACCAAGCGGGTCGTCCTCGGCGCCCTCGAGCGCTACTTTGCGAGTGAGGAGCTCAAGCCGTACCAGGCGGAGCTGATCAAGCTGCAGAGCCACATCGAGAAGACCGCCAGGAAGGTCATCATCCTCTTTGACGGTCGAGACGCTTCCGGCAAGGGAGGAACGATCCGCCGCGTCACCCGCTATATGAACGAGAAGCGATACCGGGTCGTGGCGCTGGGCAAACCGACGAACGAGCAGAAGACCGAGCTCCACATGAAGCGCTATATCGAGCACTTTCCGCACGCCGGCGAGATGGTGCTCTTCGACCGCAGCTGGTACAACCGCGCCATGGTCGAGCCGGTGATGGGGTTCTGCACCGCCAGGCAATACCGCGAGTTCATGCGGCGGGTCGCCGGCTACGAAGAGCGCGTCCTCGCCGACGGCACGACCTACCTGATCAAGCTGTATTTCTCGGTGTCGCAGCGCGAGCAGAACCGCCGGTTCGAGCGCCGCCGCAACGATCCGCTCCGGCAGTGGAAGCTGAGCGAGGTCGACCTGCAGGCCCAAGATCTGTGGGACGAGTTCTCCGAGAAGAAGTACCGCCTGCTGCAGAAGACCCACACTCCCGAGACGCCGTGGTACATCATCCGCTCGGACAACAAGCACCTCGCTCGACGAGAGACGATCAAGCTGATGCTCAGCCTCGTCCCTTATCGCGGGCGGAGTCGGAAGCTGAGCTTCGAGCTCGACCCGGAGGTCGTGATTCCGGGCGACGAGGAGATCAAGCTGATGAAGAGGCAGCGCCGCCAATACGGGCGGTTCTTGCGCTAGATTCAGAGGTATCGAGAAGATGGCCGAGAAAGTAAAACAGGCAGCAGACAGGACGGGATTCAACTACAAGAAAGAGCTGCGCGATCTTCAGATCGAGCTCCTGAAGCTCCAAAACCACATCAAGGAAGACGGTCTGCGACTCGTCATTCTCTTCGAAGGGCGAGACGCCGCCGGCAAGGGTGGCACGATCAAGCGGTTCACCCAGCATCTCAACCCTCGTGGTGCCCGGGTCGTGGCGCTCGAGAAGCCCAGCGACCGTGAACAGACGCAGTGGTACTTCCAACGCTACGTGGCGCACCTTCCGGCCGCGGGGGAGATCGTCCTCTTCGATCGCTCCTGGTACAACCGAGCCATGGTCGAGCCGGTCATGGACTTCTGCACCGACGAGCAGAACAAGCGTTTCCTCAAGGACGTGCCGCTGTTCGAGAAGCTGCTGGTCAAGAACGGTATCCGCCTCTTCAAGTACTACTTCTCGGTCAGCAAGGAAGAACAGCTGCGTCGCTTCGAGGCCCGTACCGACGATCCCCTCAAGCAGTTCAAGGTCTCACCGGTCGACCTGCAAGCCCAGCAGCTGTGGAATCAGTACACGGTGAAGAAGTTCCAGATGCTCGGCGAGTCGAATCGGACGCTGACGCCGTGGACCATCATCCGCTCGGACAGCAAGAAAATGGCGCGGGTCAACTGCTTCAAGCATCTGCTCGGCAACGTCGACTACGCCGGCAAGCCGGACGACGACCGGTTTGCCACCGATCCGAACATCGTCGTCTCCGGGATCGACGAGCTCAAGTTTCTCGAAGACAACCTCCTCGGGGCGAGGGAGCTACCCGGGTGAGCTGAGGGCGCCGAGGACTACCGGCTGCGCAAGTCGAGACTCACGATCTCGGACTGACTCCTCAGGAAGAGCCGGCCATTGGCGAGGGCCGGCATGCTCCAGGTCTTCCCCTCGAGAATCTGCGCCGAGCCCCGTTCCCGGTAGCCGCTCGGCGTGGCCTCGACGAGGGCGAGTCTGCCCGTGTTCGCCGAGGACGATGAGCCGGTCGTCCGCCTGGCCGCCGGCGTCGATCGCGGACCATTGCCCCACGGCGCGACGATGCGGAGATCGTATCTCCTCCGCTCCGCCGGTGCCAACGGTCCGGCCCTCGATCACCCAACTCGGTGGTAGTGTTCGCCGGGCTCGCGATGGAGCGTCAGCGGCGCTTCTTCCGGCTCTTGGGCTTGAACTCCAACTCGAGCGGCTCCCGCCATCGAGGGTGGTTCACGGTCCTGGTCTGCTCGGCGGGGAGGAAGTTGGACGGAGGGGTGAGCGAGAAGGTGTGCTTCCCTTCGGTGGTCAGCAGAATCTCGTTCGTCATGCCTCCCGAGGGTTTGCCGTCGATCAGCACGCCCCGTCGCCGCCAGTACTTGACCCTAACGAATTGCTTCATTCTTGGCCCTTCCCTTTTCCTTGTCCGATGATTGGAGTCTTTCCGCGATCCCGTCCACCCGGTCGCTCCGCGTGACCCAGAGGCTCGCGCGGTCGTCTTCGTCGGAGCTTTGGTTGGAGGACCACGACATCCTACCGCGCCCGGCCCGAGCCGTGGCCCCACCGTCGTGGACGTGCTTCCTCAGCCGCCAGCCTCGCGACCGTCCTCGTTGCCGCACAGGTACTCGTGGACTCCGGCCGCTGCGGTGCGACCGGCTCCCATTGCCAGGATTACGGTCGCAGCTCCGGTGACGATATCGCCGCCGGCAAAGACACCCGGTTTGCTGGTGGCCAGACTCTCTGCGTCGGCCTCGATGTAGCCCCATCGGTTGGTGGCGAGGTCCGGGGTCGTCGACTGGACGATGGGATTGGCCGTAGTGCCGACCGCGACGATGGCCAGAGACAACGGCAGGTCGAAGTCCGAGTCGGGGATCGCGACCGGCCGGCGGCGGCCGGAGTCATCCGGCTCGCCGAGCTCCATGCGTTGGCAGCGGGCGCCAACCAGTGCGCCCGTGTCGTCGCCCAGAAACTCCACCGGGTTGACGAGGAACTGAAACTCGACGCCCTCCTGCTCGGCGTGATGGATCTCCTCGGCGCGCCCCGGCATCTCCTCGCGCGAGCGACGGTAGAGGATCAGACCGCGGCGGGCGCCGAGACGCAGGGCGGTGCGCACCGAGTCGAGCGCGGTGTTGCCGCCCCCGATCACCGCCACATCCCGGCCGCGGCAGTCGTAGAGCGGTTCGTCGGCCTCCGGGAACCGGTAGGCCTTCATCAGGTTGACCCTGGTCAAGAACTCGTTGGCCGAATAGACGCCGTTGAGATGCTCGCCGGGCACGCCCAGGAAGCGCGGCAGGCCGGCACCGGTAGCGAGAAACACCGCGTCGTAACCCTCTTCCTGCATCAGCTCGTCGACGGTCACGGTCCTGCCGACGACCACATTGGCCTCGAACTCCACGCCCATCGCTGCCAGCGACTCCACATCCTGGCGGACGATCTCCTTGGGCAGCCGGAACTCGGGGATTCCGTAGACCAAGACTCCGCCGAACTCGTGCAGCGCCTCGAAGACCCTCACGCGGTGGCCGCGCTGCACCAGATCCCCGGCGCACGAGAGCCCCGCCGGACCGCTGCCGACGATCGCGACCTTCTTGCCCGTCGGTCGCCCGATCGGCGGCAATCCGAGCTCGCCGACTTGCCGCTCGTAATCGGCGACGAAGCGCTCGAGATGGCCGACGGCGAGCGGCGAGCCGCGCTTGCCCAGCGGGCATACGCCCTCGCACTGGTCCTCCTGTGGACAGACGCGCCCGGTGATCGCCGGGAGCGCATTGTCCTCTCGCACCTTGGCGGCCGCCGCGAGAAAGTCACCGGCCGCGACCAGGGCGACGAATTCGGCGACCTTGACGCCGACCGGGCAGCCGCCGACGCACTTGGGACTGGCGCACTCGAGGCAGCGCACCGCCTCGGTCAGCGCCCGCGTCGGGTCGTAGCCGAGATTGACCTCGGCGAAGTCCCGGGCCCGCTCCCCGGCGGCCCGCTCCGGCATCGACTGCCGCGGCAGCTTGACGCGCTCCTTGATCGGGGGTCGCTCCGGGATCATCGCGCCACCTCCACCGGCTCGAGCTCGGATTCCGATCTCGCAGCCTCGGCGAGACCGCAGTCGCGACGGACCTTGGCGACCTCACCGTCGG
>CALZKB010000051.1:0-20947 GCA_945787575.1 Thermoanaerobaculia bacterium
TGGTGAACCCGGTCGGCTCAACTCTCGCGACCATGCCGGAAAGTGGATCTACCCCGCCCCAATCGTTGATGATGACACGCTGACCGGGCGCGACCTGAACCGCGTCCGACGACAAGAGATCGGCGACGATCTCCAGGCTGCTTGGGTTGCCAATCTCAACCAAGGGATCGCCAGCCTGCACGACGCCTTCGCTCTTATGAAGGATACGCAAAATGCGGCCACTTACCGGCGAGGTAATGGACACGCAGTCGCAGGTCTCGCGGTTCGCTCTCAAGGCGGCCGGCTACGGCATTCCCGGCATCACTGTGTTCGGTAACGACCCGGACCGGGTTGCCGCCAGCGTGACCTGGGCGGCCGAGAGAGCCAGGGTGGGCGAGGGGCCGACCCTCATCGAGCTCGTAACCTACCGGCGGTCCGGGCACGCACATCACGACGACGATCGCTTCCATGGCAATCCGCAAGCGAAGATCCCAGGCTACGAGTACTCGAGCGAGGCACTACTCTGGGCCGCAGCGGATCCGATCGAGCTCTACGGTGAGCGACTCGACCGGCTCGGGATCCTCTCTTCCGAAGAGCAAGGACGGCTTTGCGAGGCGGCGAAGGCGGAGGTCGCCGCCGCCGCCGAGATCGCTGCCGAGGCCCCTTGGCCGGAGCCTGAGACCCATCGCTCGATGGTCTACCCGCCGGCCGCGGATCATGGCGTCGAGCCGACGGCCGGTGCTTTTGCCAAGCGGATGTCATACGACGAAGCCGTCCGCGACGCGCTGCGCGAGGCGATGATCGCCGACTCCGACGTGTTCATCCTGGGCGAAGACGTCGGCGGACGCTACGGCGGCGCCTTTGGCGTGACCCGAGGCCTCGGCAAGCGCTTCGGACCCTTGCGTTGCCTCAACACTCCCTTGGCCGAGTCCGCAATCGTCGGCTGCGGAGTAGGCACCGCCCTCTTGGGGTTCAGGCCGGTAGTCGAGATGCAGTTCGCCGACTTCCTGGCGCCGGCGTTCAACGCGCTCGTCAACAACGCCGCCAAGCTCCACTGGCGCTGGGGGCCCAAGGTCCCACTGGTCGTGCGCCTGCCCTACGGTGGGGCGACGGGAACGATGAAGCCGCTCCTCGGCGGTGGTCCGTTTCACTCCCAGTGTCCGGAGATGTGGTTCGTGCGCACTCCCGGCTGGAAAGTCGTCGCGCCGGCGACGCCGCGAGACGCCAAGGGTCTGCTGCTGGCGGCGATCGAGGACGACAGCCCGGTGCTCTTTCTCGAAGCCAAGGGCCTTTACGGATTTTTCCGGACCGACCTGCGCGAGGAGGTGCCGGTGGGAGGAGAGTTCCGGGTACCGATGGGTCGAGCCAAGCTGCGTCGCGAAGGCGGAGACCTCTCGATACTCACCTACGGCTCCATGGTGTGGACCGCGCTCGCGGCGGCGGACGGGCTTCATGAAGAAGGCATCGAGGCCGATGTCGTCGATTTGCGGACGCTCGTCCCCCTGGACGAGGAGAGCGTCTTCGAATCCGTCCGCAAGACCAGCCGAGCGCTCGTGCTCCACGAGGACACCGGGCGAGGTGGATTCGGTGGCGAGCTGGCGGCGCGGCTTGCCGACGAGCTGTTCTACGATCTCGATGCGCCGATCCGCCGGGTCGCCGCCCCCGACACACCGATCCCCTATTCGCCTCCCCTAGAGCACGACTACCTTCCCAAGGTCGACGATGTCGTTGCCGCGGCCCGGCGCCTCGCGGCCGAGTGACCCACCTGCTTTCCTCGGGTCCTCGCCTTGCTTTCTCGGGGCCGCCCTCCCGCGGCCCATTGGATCGCCGGGGGAGAAGCCGTGGCTTTCCAGCTCGTCGAAGCGAAGCAGTGGGGTTCTTTCCGGCCGATGTGCCAGCCGGGGGCACAGGTCACCCGGCTAACGTGCAGGGTCTCTTCATTCTCGCTCAAGGCGGGTCGAGAACTGCAGGTTCGAGGCTCAGAGGGTCCCGTTCCTCCAGGTGGACGACGCGGTGGCCGACGATGCGCTCGAGCCGAGTCCACCCTTCGCCGTCGCCCGGTCCAGCCAGCTGGTCCCAGGGACCGGAGACGAGAACGACCAGCTCCTCGGGGCGCAGGTGGAGGCGGGCGGCGGCGAGCACCTGCTCGCCCGTCACCCTTTCGACGAGGTCGCGATACTCAGCCCGATACCGGCCGGGGCGAGAGACGAGAGCGTCCTCGACGAGATAGCCGGCAGCCTCTTCCGCGGTATCGAACTCCTGGTAGCGGCGGGCGACGAGCTCGCGCTGGACGACCGCCAGCTCCTCCGGGTGGGGCGGTTGGGCTCTCAGCCGCCAGATCTCCTCGAGCGTCGCCTCCACCGCGGCTGGAGTGTTTGCCGCCAACGTGTCGAAGCGCACCTGGTAGTCCGCCGGCCACAGATCACCGGGGTCGAAGTCGCTCCAGACTCGGTAGACGAGTCCCTTGGCCGAGCGAAGTCGGCCGTTGAGTCGGGAGATGGCGCCACGACCGGCGAGGATCTCCGCCAGCACTTCGAGCTCGATACGATCCTCGACCGCCGAGGGCAGCTCCGGTGCCCGGTGTCCGAGCGCCACTCTCGCTTGCGGTACATGGGCGTCGACATGAAACAGTCCGGGCTCGGCTCGCTCCGACGGTGGCGGCGGCGGCCACGAGCCCGGTGGCGCTGCCGAGGGCGACCAGGCGCGAAACCGCGGTTCTACCAGCTCGCGCAGTTGGTCGATGTCGAGATCTCCGCCCGCAGCGATGAAGAAGTTCTCGGGCCGCCACTGTCGCCGATGGAACTCGCGCAGCGCCTCGGGAGTCAACTTGTCGAGGTCCGACGAGCGCACTGGACGGGTCGAGAAGTGGCTCTCTCCGTACATCAGCCAATCCCACTCCCGCTCGAGGACCATCGCTCCATCGAGATTGCGCCTCGACAACGCTTCGGCGGCGTTGGCCTTGACACTCGTCCACCGATCTTCTTCGAAGCGCGGCCTCTCCACCATGTCGAGCAACAGCTCGATCGCCTCTTCCAGGACGTCGGAGGTGCAGCGCAGGCCGGCCGCTCCGTAGAGGATTGTGGGGACCGAATACAGCCGAGCACCGAGCTCGTCGGCTCGGCGATCGAACTCGTCCGCCGATCGAGCACCTGCTCCGCCGCGCCGGAGCAGGGTCGTCGTCATCTCCGCGAGTCCTCGGAGCTCCGGAGGGTCGAGGTGAGCGCCGGCCCGGGCGACGACGATCAGATCGACGAGCGGCAGCGTCGTGTCCGGCACGACGAACGCCGTGGCTCCGCTCGGGAGCCGGACCGACGCTTCCGCAGCAGTCGGGAACCGCCACCGACTCGCGGGAAAGACGAGCTTGCTCGGGTGATCGGGAAGGGGAGGCGAGCTCGATCCGGCGCCCAAGACGCCCGCGGCCAGGGAGCTGGCGAGCAGAGTGCTAGCGAGACGCGTCACCAGGGTCCTTTCGACGTCTCGCGATAGAAAGAGACGAGGCGAGCTTCAGGCTTCAAGTATCGACGCGCGACGGCGCTCAGCTCTTCCGGTTCCACCTCCGCGATTCGAAGCGGCCACGCGGACAGGCGCCGCCAATCGCCCAGGCCCGCATAGACCAGGAGACGGCGCATCAACGTGTGCGGGTCCTTGAGGCTGTCGAGGTGAGCGGTGGTGAGGCGGCGGCGAGTTCGCATCCACTCGTCGGCGGCCGGGGCCTCGTTTACGATGCGTTCGAGCTGGCCATCCCAGGCCGCGACGAGCGCCTCCAGAGAACGATCTCCTCGAAGTTCGAGGGTCACCTGAAACGAGCCGGCTCGCCGCAGGGCCCTTTGCTGAGCAAAGGCCGCGAAGGCCACGCCCTCTTGCAGCACCAGGTTTCGATGGAGCCTTCCGGCGCGGCCGTTCAACAGCCCAGCCAACCCCTGGAGCCGGTACTGGTCGGGATGTCCGAAGGGGACGGTCGGGTAGAGGATCCGGACCTGACTCGGGCAGGCGCAGTCGATCTCGATGCGAGTCTCGGCCTCGCGGCCTGCGGGAGCCGGTATCGCTTCGGGCCGGCTCCCGCCCCGCGGCAGCCGGCTAAAGTACCGTTCGGCGAGGGAGCGGACGCGGGCCGGGTCGACCGCTCCGACGAGTACGGCGGTGAGCCGGTGCGCGCCGTAGTGCTCCCGGAAGAAGTCGGCCAGCTCCTCGCTGCTCGTTCGCTCGACGTCGGCGGCCTCCCCCAGAGTCGATCGACCGTAGGGTGTGCCCGCCCAGAACCGCTCTGCCGTGAGCAGGTCGGCGGCGCCCGTAGGTGTCGCCTCGATTCGCGAACGGCGCTCCTCGGCGAGGATCCTCTTTTCCTTGCGAAGCTCCCGAAACACCGGGTCGAGGAGGCGGTCGGACTCGAGCCAGAACCAGAGCTCGATTCGCTCCGCCGGCACCGTGACGTAGTAGAGGGTCAGGTCTTCAGCCGTGTTGGCATTGATGCGGGTCGCCCCCTGCCGCGAATACTCCAGCGAGAAGGCGCCGAGGTCGGCAAGGGCTTCGGCCTGGTCTTCGAGTCGCTCCCGCGCGGTCAGCAGCTCGGCGGTGCGACGCTCGGCCCGGCGCCCACCCCGGTGGCTGGGCGCGGCTTCGAGTTCCCGGACGACGCCGTCCAGCTCGGCGAGGAGACTTCGCTCCCGCTCCGCCTCGAGCGAACCGATCGTCGTCGTACCCTTGAACATCATGTGCTCCAACAGGTGACTTCGCCCCGTCGCGCCCGGCGGCTCGTCGGCAGAACCGACGCTCACTACCCACCCGGCCTCGACCGTCGGCATGCCGCGGCGCGGGATCACGACGAACCGCATGCCGTTGGCCAGCTCGAAGTCGATGGCCCCTAGGGAGTTGGCCGCGGGGGCCGGGAACGCGTCGCCTCCGGCGGCAGAGAGCGCTGCCAGACCGGCCCACGCCAGGAATCGCGCCGCTCGCGGAAGCACCCTCGTCGACCCTTCGGTCCGGCCCACGGCTGAGACCGTCTGCCCTGTCCCCACGGGCGGTTAGTCGTCGAGGGAGAGGCGCAGGCGCTCGCGCTCGCCCGGCTGGCGACGGTGGCCGTCGGCATGCAGATACCCGCGCATCACCGACGCCTCCGCGCCGTTGCGGCACCGCCCGCTGAACGCGTCGCCACAGACCGGGCCCAAGCCGAGAGTGTGACCGAGCTCGTGCACGAGGGACTCCACGACGACTCCTTCGGCCTCTTCGACGACGCATTCGGCCCCGTCGTTGAGCACGATGTCGGCGCCGAGGATTCGAATCGCCGGCGGGCTCTGTCCGCCCGGACGGGTCTTGCCCGTAATCTCGGGATCGAACCAGGGGCCGCCGACCGCCAATACCCCTCCGCGTCGGCAGTCGAACGACCCCGGGATGAGGTCGTCTCGATCGCCGAAGGTCAGGACATTGAGGTGATCGAACGTGTGGAGGCCGTTCGAGGCTCCGCTGCGCCCGCCGTAGGCCAGCCGCAGGCTGCTGATTGGGTTCCAGGCCCGCAGCGCCTCCTTGAGCGAGCGTTTCATGCCGGTTGGGGCCGGCCTCCCGAGATGCCACTCGACCTGATCTTCGAACCACCGCAGCTGGCGCCGCTCGTGGCGTAACACGCTGAACGCACGCTGCCAGCGCTCCAAGCCGCGGGCGGGGGTCTCGACCCGGTAGTGCGCGGTCGCTTCGGCGCCCCCTGCCAACCAGTCCGCGAACCGCTCGAAGTCCCTGGGACGCGCGACTCGGCCGTCTCCGGTAACGTCCTGCACGTCCTGAAGGTCTCGCAGAGCGAGGTGTCGATCCCCGATCCTGAACTCGTGGAAGGCGCCGAGCATCAGGTGGAGGATGCCGTAGGTGCCGTCGTTGCGAGGAACGAGAAAGAGGATGGCGCGGTCCCCTTGCGCGAAACGGGGAGCTCCGAACAGCTCGAGGCCCCATCCGTCGGGTCCGATGCCGCCGGCAACTCTCACGATAACCGTGCTTCCGGCGATCTGCCCCTTGAGAAGTCGCTCGACCAGCACGATGTAGTCGATCGACGGAGCGCCCACGGCGGGAGCGGGACCCGCGGAGAGGATGCTGACCTGAGCGATGGCGGGAGCCTGCTCGTAGAGCGCGGCGTCGGACATCGGAACATAGGAGGTCGCTTCCGCCAGGGTGGCTGCCAACAGCGCAGCGGCAAAGAGCGTGGTGGTGAGTCTCGAGGCGTTCATAGCGACGTTCCGGCAACCATTGATTCTACCACGCGCCCTCCCGCGCTCTCGGCTTCCCGCAGGGTTTATGCGATAGGTTCCATTGCGCGATGACACCGATTGAGCCCGCAGCCGCGCCAGACGGCGACGTGCGAGTCTGCGCCGTGATCGTTCACCATCGGGGCTTCCGTCTGCTTGCCCGTTGCCTCGAAGCTCTCGTCTCGAGCCGGGGCGTCGACCTTCGGATCGTCATCGTCGCCAACGCCTGCAAAGAGGCTCTCCCAGGTCGGGCCGACGACGACGACCGCATTCACGTCGTCCGATCCGATCGCGCGATCGGCTTCTCCGAAGCCAACAACCTCGGTGCGTCGTGGGCGAGAGAGCATCTCGACCCTTGCGACTACCTGTTCTTCGTCAACAACGACACGATCGTCGAGACGTCGACAATCGCGCGGCTCGTCGACGGCATGGCGGCCGTCGAAGGCTGCGCCATCGCCGGGCCGCAGCTGATGATCTGGGGCGCCGATCGAGTCCTCAACAGCCTTGGCCTCAACGTGACGGTCGACGGGGAAGCGTGGGACGAAGGGATCGGGCGACCGCTCGACGAGTACGCCGAGACGACGAGAATCGCGGACGTTCTCGCGGTCACCGGCGCCGCGCTGATCGTTCGCCGCGACGTCTTGGAAGAGATCGGAGGTTGGAGCGAGCTCTACGGCTTCTACTTCGAAGATGTCGACCTCTGCCTGCGGGCGAGATCCCACGGCTGGACGGTTCTCGTCGTTCGGGACGCCCGGATGGCACACGCGATCTCCGCCACGGCGGCACGCGGCTCTGACATGAAACGCCAACTGTCGTGGCGCAATCGGTTCCTTCTCATCCTCGTCCATTGGCCGTGGCGCCTGCTGCTGACGATCGGCTGGCGGATGGCGGCGGGAGAGTGCGGATTGGCGCTGCGCCGGGTGCGTGCGAGGGCTTGGTCCGATCTCCGGCTGCAGCTGCGCTCATGGGCAGGGGCGGCTCGCCGGTGGCCGGGGGCGCTGGCCGAGCGCCGACTCCGGGGCTCGAACCATGACTGGTGTTACCGCCTGCGGCCTCGCGGCTCGGTGCCGGAGATCCGGTTGCCCGAGCTCCCGGACGAGGCGGCCGAGGTCGCGGCCGAGTCAGCGTGATCGAGCGGCCGGCGAAGCGTCGGCGACCGTCTCGTCCGGACGGGTCCAGCTGACTGCGCCGACCGCATCGAGTCCTCTGCCGGTGTCCCACATGTAGACGCTCACCGTATCGACCTCGTCCCCACGTCCTTCGAGCACCGCCTCGAGCCGCCTCCCCGACATCTCGATCTGCTCGCTGGAAACCAGTGAGCCGTCGGCGGCGAGCCAGTCGACGATCGCGGTGCCGTCGAACTCGACGTCGGACCGGGGGAACTCCGCCTCCACTCGCACGCCGCCAGGGGAAGTCGGATCGACGACGAGATCGAGGCGATCTTGCGGCGCGGCGACCGGCACGGCCGGGTCGCCGAGCAAGTTGTAGGTCTGAACCATGTCGGCGCGCTTGGTCTCTCGTTTGGCCTTGAGGATCGCTTCGCCGATCGTCTGCGGCTTGGTCAGCTCACGCACCAGTGCTCGGCTCAGGTCCATCGCCGGGCTGTTGCGCCACGACGCCGCGAAGACCGCGATCGCTCCGCTTTCCGGTAGACGAAGGAACTTCTCCCCGATCGAGTCCGCGAGGGGGTGATCGAAGGGGGCGGAGTAGCAGGTCATGCTGAGCACGACCGGCAGCCGCGAATTGGGCGCCAGCAGGTCGAGATGATCGAGATTGAACAGGTCTCGATTCTTGCGGTAGTCGGTCGCTCCCGTGCGCCAGATGTAACGTCCGCCGTGACCGTGAAAGTAGACCACGAGCTGCCCGTCGTCGAAGGCGTCGATCAGCGTTTGTTGATGCTGTTCGTTGTTCCGTTCTTGCGGCTCGGGATAGACCTTGAGAGAACTGAACCCGTCGCCGGCTCTTTCGGCCGCGAGCTGGTCGGCGCGTTTCTTGATGTAGTCGTCCTCGTTGCTGATCCAGAGGATGTTGCGTCGCCAAGGGCCGACCCCCGACTCCTCGATGTAGCGGATCGTCTTGTCGATCACGGCGTCCAGGTCGTCTGGATCGACGACCGGGAAGCGTCCGATCGCGAGAGCCGGGTAGTAGTCGTCGTCGTTGACCGCGACGAAGTAGTTGTCGCTCGCGGCATGTCCTTCCGCGCTCGCGTAGCTGCCGGTCGGGAGCAGCCCCCGGTGGCGAGGGCCGCCGTCGTAGGCGGTACTCCTGTTCTTGAGGAATCCTTCCCGCGTCGCCTCGATCTCCAGGAACGACCAGTCGGCGTAGTTCTCGTCCACGAGGCTCCGCCCGTCGATGTCCCAGCTCGCGTCGCCAACCAGGAGGACGAAGCGCGGTCTTGGCGCTCTCCATCGGCCGTGTGCATAGGCGACGAAATCACGGATCGCTCGCGGTGACACGACGCCGTGGTTGAACTCGTCGAAGAGGTCTTGGACGTCGATCACCTCGACCTCGAGACCGCGGCTCCGGTGGTAGTCCGCGAGTCGGGCGGTCCCTTCCAACAGGGTGTGGTGAGCGATCATCAGGTAATCGGCCGAATTCTCGGGACTCCTCCACGAGGTGGGCCGATCCAACCTCAGCTCGGCGATGGTCTCGAAGCCGTCGTCACGAACCGCAACCAGCTCGAGGTCGGGCTCGTCGGCGATAATGTCGACGGCGGTCGTCGCCCCCCCGCCGCTGTCCCCGACCCAGCGTCGGCCCGCGCTGTCGAAGACGGTCAGCCGCTGCGCTCCGTCGGCGCGGAGCGTCGCCGCACGCCGCCCGGTACCGGCCAGCGTCAACTCCGTCTGCGGCCCGGCCACGGTGCCGTCGTGAGGGTAGCGGACCTCGATCCAGTTCAGAAGACTCAAGTCGACCAAGGGGTCTTCCTGGTCCGGCAGGATCCGCTTTGGAACCTGGAGCGCGATCGTCGTCGTCGGACCGAGCACGCCGTCCGGCAGCGGTTCGAGCACCACCGCATGCACGCCCTGCCCGTCCCATTCACCGCCTCCGACGTCGACTCCGTTGACCTTGAAATCGACGCGATGCTCCGGCAGATTGCCCTTGGAAGCGCCGCGCGCACGGGACCATCCTCTGAGATTGGTCCTGATCGACGCCTCGCCCGAGGTCAATCCGTCGAGCTCGACCTCGGTTTGGAAGGGCTCTCCGCCGAGGAAGGTGAGCCGCTCCCAGAACCAGGTCTCTTCGCGGGGCTCTCCCCGTCTCGTGCGGAAGCGCACCATGAGCCGGTCGTTCTCGAAGTGACGAAGTGCGCGGAGGGCCGCCGTCCGGTTCGGCTTTGCCAGGGTCGCCTGTGCCCGAGTCCAGCGCAGCGGCTCGGGAGCCTCGAAGGCAAGACGGTAGACGTTGTACGGCGAATACTCGTTGTAGTGAGACACCTCTCCCGGGAGGTGCTCGCCGAGGAACTCGAACGAGTCGCCGGGGCCGAACTGCCCGTCGCCCCCTTCTTCGACCCAGATCGGGACAACCTCTCCCCGGGAGGTGAGAGTGAGGGAATCGGCAGGAACCTCCGCCAGAGCCGAGACGTCCGCCAGCTCGTCGAAAGAGACCCGATAGGCACCATCGTGCAAGATCGACAGCCAGAAGGCGGGTGTCGCTTCACCCGCTTCGGCGGCCGCCGGCGCCGGCCCGGCCAGCGCGCCGAGGGGCACGACGAGTGCGGCGAGTCCGGCAGCGGCGAGTTGGAGCTTGATCAATCGACCCATAGATGCCTAGCCTTGAGGAGCGAGCGTCGCGACGTCCGTTGAAGGTAACGATGATGAGGGGCGGTTCGCCTCGCCACCATCTGCGGCGAATGATAGCAACTCGGTGGTTCTCCCGTGAAAGACTCCCTGCGGTGAAGAAGCTCCTGCCGGTGCTGCTTGTCCTCGCAACGGCCGTCGCCGCGCTCTGGTGGCGGGGCCGAGGTCCCGAGGGCTTTGTCCTGATCTCGATCGACACCCTGCGCGCCGACCACCTCGGTGCGTATGGCTACCCCCTCGATACGAGCCCCTTCTTCGATGAGTTTGCCGAAAGAGGGACACTCTTCGAGAAGGCGTTCGTTCAGCTCCCCGGCACGTTGCCTTCTCACATGTCGATCTTCACCGGGCTCTACCCGATGGAGCACGGCGTCTATCCCCCCGACAGCGTCCTGTCCGAGGAGATCTCGACCCTGCCGGAGATGTTCCAGCGGGCGGGCTATCGCACAGCCGCCTTTTCGGAGGGAGGCTACGTGGCGGGCCGCTACGGCTTCTCGCGAGGATTCGACGTCTATGACGACATCGGCAAGTCGAAGCCGGGAGGAGCCGCGGAAACCGTCCGCCGTGCCCTCGAATTCGTCGACTCTCTCAAAGGGGACGACCGGTTCTTCATCTTCTTGCATACCTACGAGGTGCACGATCCCTACATGGCACCGGAAGGCTACGGCAGCTGGCCGGGGCCGCCGCCGGACATCTGGCAGCCGTCGGGGGCGAACCTGACGGCGGCGAGCAAGGGGGAGCTGTCCTTCGACTCCGAGGATCTCGAGTACTTCGTCTCCCTCTATGACGCCAGCCTCCGGTTCGTCGACGACCAGCTTCGTCGCTTCGTGGAGCACTTGTGGGATCGCGGCGTCTCCCGGGATAGCTGGGTGGTGATCACCTCGGACCATGGGGAGGAGTTCTTCGAGCATGGCAGCCTGGTTCATCGCCAGGTCTACGCCGAGACGCTCCACGTGCCGCTCCTGATTCGCCGCCTCGGTCAGCGCCGGGGAACGCGGGTGAGGTCGCTCGTCGAGAGTGTGGACATCGCTCCGACTCTCTTCGAACTCGCCGACCTCGAGGATCCCGCCGCCTCGTTCTCCGGCAGGAGCCTGGTCTCGGCGTTGAAGAATCCGGCAGAAGTGATCCGCTCGCAGGCCTACGCGGAGAACCTCACGAGCCCCACCCGAACTCTGTTGGAAAGTCGGGAGGACGGCCTTTTCCAGCTGCTGGTGACGCGCTTCCCTGATTCCGAGCGTCGCGAGCTCTTCGATCTGTCGCGGGACCCAGCGGCATTGAGGGACCTTTCGGGGACTCGACGCGCGCTGGCTCGGGATCTCGAGATCAAGCTCGAGGCGTATGACTGGCAGGCGCGGGCCGAGGCGCGCCGTGAAGATCTCGGCGAGGAACAGATCGAGCGTTTGCGGGCGCTCGGTTACCTCCAGTGAGGTGGCGAGCTACCGGCGGGTAGTACCATCCTTCGGCAGTGCGGATCCCGATCGAAGAGCCGGCCTCGGAAACGACTCGCCGTCGTCTGCGCAGACTGATCTGTCTGGTGGCGGCTGCCGTCCAGCTGGTGCTGCTGGCGGTTTACTACTGGCCGCGACAGAAGCTCCCGCTGGGGGACGAGCGACTCTATCTGCGAGCCGTCGACTCGATCCTGCAGACGGGATCGTCCCAGCTCGATGTGCTGTGGCCTCCGCTCTACGCCTGGTTTCTGGCTCCGCTCGTGGCGCTTGCCGACGGCGAGATCTGGCTCGTGCAGGCGGTGCAGATAGTCCTGTGGCTGTCGGCGATCGGTTTGTTGGGTCTCGCTACGAGCCGCTGGACAGGTCGAGAGACGGCTGGATGGTTGGCCGCGCTGCTGGCCGTCGCATATCCGCCCCTCGCCGCGTTCTCCCACTACCTCTGGCCCGAGGTCGTGCATCTCCTGCTGTTGCTGGGAGCAGCTCTCTTGTTGGACCTGTCGAGGTCGAAGCCGGCGGCCGCCGTCGGTGCGGGGCTGCTGCTCGCCCTCTGCATCCAGACCAAGGCACTCGTCACGGTCTTCGTCCCCTTCGTGCTCGCCGGTCTCTGGTTCGGACTGCCGAGGAGCCGTCGCGTGTCGACCGTCTTGGCCTTGCTGGTGGCGCTGACCCTCGGACTCCTGCCGTCATTGCTCGATGCCGATCGGCGTGGCGATCGATGGAAGCTGTCCCGTAGCGGCTGGTTCAATCTGTGGGTCGGCCTCGGCGACGTCTCGCGACACGAGTTCGAAGAGTCGATCGTCGCGGACGAGTATCAGCGCTACCTGCGCAGCGCGCGCTCCTCCAAACAGCGTGATCGACTGCTGCGCGAGAAGGTGCTGACGAGGATCGAGGAACGGGGAGTCGTCCGGACATTCGCCGCTCAGCTCGGCAGGCAGTACTTTCGCCTCTTCGACAAGGACTCGTTCCTCACCAACCAGCTTCCGGGGGGTGCGGCCGCGAGAGGTGACGCCGGATACCGGGGCACGCCGGCGATTCTCGCCTCGGCGATCCGAGCCGTCTCCTACGTCTCGTGGGGGGCAATCCTCGTGCTGGCCTCCTGGGGCATCGTCCTCTTCCCCTACCGAGAGCGACCGGAAGGCTACTGGATTCTGGCCTTTCTGCTGATCCAGTGCGGCCTCTTCCTCTGGCTCCACGTGAAGACGCGATACCGGATCCAGATGTTGCCGGCGCTTCTCCTGTTCGCAGCCTACGCGCTGGAGTGGGGGCGGGTGCGTCGGTACACCTCCCAAAGGGTCGCTCTCGAGGCGTCGAGGGCGATGGTGGCGACTGGGCTCAGCGCCGCCGCCCTCTGGCTCGCGTTCGGCGCCGAGCTGGCGTAGCAGCCGTCCCTAGCCGTCACTCGCCGGCTCGGCGGGCTCTTCGTCGTCGGCAGGCAGCTTGGCCTTGGCGCGGATGATGGGCGTGAACTGCTCGCGGACGCCCTGTAGCGAGATGCTCTCGACGTAGTAGAAGTAGACCTTGTGGGGATCGATCGTGTCGTCCTCGTAGGAATAGGAGTTGGTGAGGTCGGAAGTACCGGCGCCTTCGATCGGACTCTCGGTCAGGCGGGCAAAAGGACCCTCTTCGTCGTCTCCTCGGTAGACGTCGAATCCGAAGTTGTCGACTTCACTTGCGGTCGACCACTTCAGAGTGTTGGAGAATCTCTCCGGTTCGGGCGCGAGTGGTGCGGCCGGCGTTTCGAGCTCCGGCTCGGGCTCGGCCGGAGCGGGGGGCGCCGGTGTCGACGCGCAGCCCAGAACTGCTAAGGCCGACGCCAGGGCGACGGCGGCGAACGATCCAATCTCACTGCGAAGAAGCATCGAATCCCTGTCCTTTCGGTTGCATCGGAGTGTCTGAGGCGGGCGCATTGTCGCAGGATGAGCGCCGAAAATCCACGGGGCTCTGTAGGGCACCGTCGGTTTCCTCCTTCGAGTCGGGTTACACTCGGGCGCCATTTTGGCGGATTCGGAGAAGACCTTGGCTCCCAACGAGCGACAGCGCGTTCTGATCTGTGGCCTCTGCCCGCTGCCCTTCGAGAACACGTCCCAGAACTATGGGCCGGGCATCAGAACTTGGCAGTTCGCGAAGGGGCTCGCCGTGGACGGGCACCGAATTCGCGTCCTCGCGATGACCATTCCCGGCGTCTACGAAGCCGGAGAGAGAGTCGACGTCGAGACGGTCGATGGAATCGAGCTTCGGCGGATGGACGCCGAGGAGTTCATGGCTCCGGGGGTGATTCGCCGAGAGATCGAGGAATGGAGGCCGAACGCTCTCGTGGGGGCCACGATCTACGGCTCGCTGGCTCTCGCCGAAACCGAGCCGACGATTCCGTTCTGGGCGGACCAGTTCGGCCACGTCATGGCCGAAGCTCAGGCCAAGGCGGCGCTGGAGGACGCGAATTGGCCGATCCCTCGTTGGTGGCGCATGGTGCAGCCGGTGATGAGCCGGGCGGATCGTGTTTCCGCGGTTTCCGAGCGGCAGCGGTACGCCGCAATCGGCGAGCTGGGCGCCATCGGCCGGCTAACGGCCGAGACTTCCGGCTACGAGTTCACGAGCGTGATTCCTTGCGGGCTGGTCGGTTCGCCGAAAGCTGCCCTTGCCGAGCGCGTCGTTCGCGGAGTCGCGGTGCCCGAAGAGGCCTTCGTCGTTCTGTGGAGCGGCGGCTACAACGTTTGGAGCGACGTCGACACCCTCAGCAAGGGCCTCGAGTCGGCGATGGCTGCCGATGCATCGGTCCATTTCGTGTCCACCGGTGGCGCGATCGCGGGCCACGACGACTCGACCTATGCCCGCTTCCAGCAGCTGGTCGAGGATTCGAGGTTCCGCAAGCGCTTCCACCTTGCGGGTTGGGTCAAGCGGGAGCTCGTGCCGGCTTTCGTGGCCGAGGCCGATCTCGGCGTGCTCACCGACCGACCGATGTACGAAGGGGTTCTCGGATCGAAGAACCGGGTGGTGCAGTGGATGGCCGCGGGCCTTCCCTGCGTGTACAACCGGGTTGGTGACGTCGGAGACCTGCTGGCTCGCGAAGAGGTCGGGCTCGTCTTCGAAGTCGGGAACTCGGCGGACTTGGCCCGCCAGATCGTTTGGGCGGCGGGCCACCGGGCAGAGCTGCGAGGGATGGCGCAGCGAGCGCGTCGGCTGTGCGAGCGTGATCTTTCGGTCGAGAAGGCGACCCTCGCTCTCCGCGCCTGGAGTGCGCGGCCGACTCACGCACCGGACTACCGGCCAGGAGCTTCGCGAACGCCGTTCGACTTCGACGAAGTACCGCCGCCTGCGCCGCCCGCCGACCCGGTTCGCGCCCCCGACGGTCTCCGCCGGAGGATCCGGGCGCTCGCCAAAGCGTTACTACGAGTCTGAGTCCGCTCGGCGAGAGGTGCCGCCGAATCGCCGATACAGGCGGCCGAAAAGCGAGCTGCGCAGGCGCTCGATTAGGCTCTCGTGACGGTTCACCCGCGACTCGAGGGCGCCCGCTCGCGACTCGAGGGTGCCCGCTCGCGACTCGACGGCCCCGATTCGCTGCAGGTGGTTGGCGCCGAGGGCTCGCAGCTGCTCCGAGAGACTGCGGATTTCGGTCAGCAGGTAGTCGAGACTCTGGTCGACGGACCGGGCTCTTTCGGTACTCTCGGTCGCGTGTCGGTCGAGCTCGGCGGCGATTTCGGAGGCGGCGTTGGAGGTCGCCTCGAGTTGGGTCGCGATCTTCTCGATCCGCCCCTCGAAGGCAGCGCGCTGTTGCGCGCTCGCCGCCAAGCCGGCGCTCAGGTCTTCGGTTCGAGCGCCGAAGTCTCCTTCGAGGCGCTTCGACGCGAGCCACAGCGCCGCCTCGCTCTCTCTGCGGGCCACGGAGAGTAGGTGGGGGATGACGAGTGGGTCGATCTCGGCAAACGTCCGAAGGAGCGAGTCTCCGGCCTCGTCGAACGACTCAGGCGGCGGCGGCTCACGGTCGGCGCTCGTCAGGAGATCGGCGATCACGGTGCAGATCCTGTCGGCGCGACCGAGGTCGAGCGGCCGTCTGGGTCCTTCGTTGCGGCAATGTCGCAACTCCGGAGTGACGAAACTCCTCAGCTCGGCTGCGCTCTCCGCGAGGCTCCGCGGCCAATCGACCCCGAGCTGTTGCTCGACTCGCTCGAGCGTCGCGACCGGGTCCGACAGCAGCTCGTCGTAGCTGACGAAGGCGCGGGTGAAGCCGCGACTCGACCGCTCCGCCGAGAGCACGTGATCCGCCCAGAGCAGGCCTGATTTTTCGCCGGCGAAGCCGTCGCGTCGAGCGAGTGACTCGGCCACCTCGTGCTGGTCGCGGTGGATCACGACGATCCTGGGAGCCATCCCGGCCTTTTCGAGCACCGGAAGCCAGAGATCGAGGAGGCGACTGAGTCTCGGATCTTTGACCGCCGGCAGGGGAGCGTTCGCCCACTCCTCGAGCAGCCCGGCCAGGTCGCCGCGGAACTCCGCTTCGCCGAGTCGATTCGGCCTCCGGGTGAGCACGATGTCGTCCCAACTGCTGCCGATGGCGGCGAGGTACTCCTCGTGCAGAGAGAGAACACGGCGGTCCTCGAAGTAGCCGCGAACGTTGTCTTCCTGAGCCTCCACGAGGTGTTCGCCGAAGCTCGCCCCGGCGATCGCGCTCGCTCCAGCCATGGCGGAGGTGCCGCTGCGGTGCATACCGAGGATCAGGAGACAGTCGCGCATGGGAGTTCCGGTCGGTCGGGCAGGTCGGCCGAGGAGTACGCTCGACCTCGTCCCGATGTCGTCTGGTGGCGATCGTAGTAGAAGCCTCAACCTACCGCTAGCTTGCGCTGCTAGAGTTCCGTTCTTCCATGCGTTGGTCTACTCTCATTCGCGATCGCATCGGCAGAGTCCTCGGAAGAGCGAGAGACTCCGATCCCGCTCGTCCGCAACCACCGGATCGCTCGCTGGCGGCGATGCTGTCATCGGCCGACAACTACGCCGTCGGGCATTTTCCATCTGTCCTCGACCCGGTCGTCTCGATCGTGATTCCCGCTCACGGCCAAGTGGGGTTGACTCTGCGCTGCTTAGGATCGATCGCCGCCGCTCAAACCTCGGTCCCCTACGAGGTCCTCGTCGTCGATGACGGCTCGGATCCGCCTCTCGCGGAGGCGCTGTCGACGATTCAAGGTCTTCGGATCGATCGAAACGCCCGGCGACGTGGATTCGTCCAGGCAGCGAACCGAGGTGCCCGAAGCGCGCAGGGGCAGTTTCTCGTCTTCCTCAACAACGACACCGTCGTGACCGACGGCTGGCTCGATGCGCTTTGGAAGCGTGCGACGAGCGATGAGGAGATCGGGCTGGTGGGAGCGCAGCTGGTGTCGCCTACCGGCCTCGTCCAGGAAGCGGGGGCGATCGTCTGGAACGACGGATCGGCGACCAACTACGGCCGCGGCCTTCACCCCGAGGCGCCGTCCGTGAGCTACGCCCGAGAGGTCGACTACTGCTCGGCCGCGTGCCTCTTGGTCAATCGCGCTCTTTTCGAGGAACTAGGCGAGTTCGATTCGATCTACGCTCCGGGCTACTACGAGGATGTCGATCTCGCCTTTGCGGCTCGGGCCAGGGGGTTCCACGTCTACTACGAGCCGGCGGCTCGCGTCTACCACGAGGAAGGGGGCACGGCCGGCACCGATCCCGCAGTCGGCATGAAGCGGTCTCAAGAGAGCAACCGCTCGCGGTTCGCTGAGCGCTGGTCGCGGGCGCTCGAGCAACAGCCCAACCGCACCGTCGGCGTCGACGTCGCCAAGGATCGCGCCTTCAGCCGACGGATCCTCGTAGTCGATCACCGCATGCCGACGCCGAATCGGGACGCGGGATCGCACAGGTTGGTGCAAATCCTCGAAGAGCTGATGTTACTGGGTTGGCGGCCCACGCTCGCCCCGTACGACCTGATCGACAGCGAGTCCGATCGCCACAAGCTCGAGGCGCTCGGCGTCGAGGTCCTGAGGGAACCGTTCGTCGATCACCTGGACCGTTACCTCAGAGTGCAGGAACAGGGTCCCGACGCCGTAATCCTGAGTCGCCTCGGCGTCGCCCATCGGCTGGCGAAGATCGTCAGGCGGCGATGTCCGAACGCTCGCCTGATCTTCGACACGGTGGACTTGAAGTCGGTTCGAGACCAGCGCGAAGCCGAGCTGATGGATGACGTCAAATTGCGTCGCCGTGCCGAGCAGAGCCGAAGCCAAGAGCTGGAAGTGATCGACACGGTCGACGTGACTCTCGTCACCTCACGGGTGGAGCGGGACTACTTGAAGACCCAGAAGCGAGACGCCTTCATCTCGGTCGTGCCGACCTGCTACCCCATCGTCCAGCCGGAGCTGAGCTTCCAGCGCCGTGCCGGAGCCCTCTTCATCGGCGGCTTTCAACATCAGCCCAACGTCGATGGGCTGGGATGGTTCTTGAGTGAAGTGCTGCCCAAGGTTCGGCGCCTGTCACCGACTTTCCAGCTCCATGTCGTCGGAGCGGACCCGCCGCCCTCGCTGACCCTGTTCGCTAGCGATCAGGTGGTCTTCCACGGCTTCGTCGCCGACGTCTCGTCGTTCTTCCAGCGCTCGCGCATGTCGATCGCTCCCTTGCGTTACGGCGCCGGGCTCAAGGGAAAGGTGCACCAGAGTCTGGCGCACGGCCTTCCGTGCGTCGCCACTCCGATCGCCGCGGAGGGGCTGGGCCTCATGCCGGCGGTTCACGTCGCCCTGGCCGCGACGGCTGACGCATTCGCCGACGGCGTGCTGCAACTCGGCTCGAACATCGACCTCTGGCAACGGTTGTCGGTCGAGGGCCAACAGCACGTCAAGCGTTACTTCTCGGAACACGTCTTGCGAGCGGGATTGGCGGAGGCGCTCGGCTCCTTCTGGCACTAGCGGGCCCCCGCCTTCGTGGGCCCTCGACTGGACCGGCGCTCGGCGTTTCTCGCGTTGCGACTAAAGGGACAATTCGGCGTAGAGCTGTCGGTATTCGTCGATGAAGCGCTCTTGAGAGAACGGTGAGAGATCGGCTGCCGCGGCAGCTCTTTGCAGATCTTGGTAGTCGCTGCGCAGCTGCGCGATGTCCTCACCGAGGTTGGCCAAGGAGGGATCGGTGACGACGCCGCAGCCTGCCTTTGCGACGAACTCGGAGATCCGTAGCGCTGAGCTCGTCAGCAGCGGTCGCCCGGCGGCGAGTCCCTCCAGAAGTGAGTGCGGGTAGCCCTTGACGACGCGGCTGTTGGTCGTCGCCAGGACGACGGCATGGGAGCGGCCAAGGACCTCTTCGACGTCGGTGTAGCCCCTCAGCAGCTCGATTCGGTCACCGGCCCGCGATCGAGCCAGTCTAGTCTCCGCTGCGGCGACGAGGGCGTCGCGCCAGAGGAGGATCAAGCGCAGCTCGGGGTCTCGCTCGACAGCCTCGAGCAGGGCGTCGACACCCTTGGTGCGAAACTGCCGCCGCGTCCACGGAGCCGAGGCCATCATCAGGGTGAAGGGTCCGGCGGGCGGTGGTGCCACCTTGCGGTAGCGATCGACGTCGATCGCCGGCGGGATCACCGCGACTCTCGCGACTCCCCATTCCTCGAGAGTGCGAGCGTCGGTCCTCGAAGAGGCGACGACGGCCGCGTAGCGGCGAAGGCCGAGATCACGATCGGAAGTCCGGGGCGGCGTCAGAAGACGCAGGACGACAGGGCGAGTGACCGTCGCGAAAGCGTCGTACGTCCGCAGACGGTCGCTGACTACATGATGGAGCGAGACCCTGCCGTCGAGTCCCGAGACGATGCGCCGTTGAGAAGCGGGGAGCCAGCGGCGAGGCAGCCATCGGCGATGGACCTTTCCGGGGTAGAGGTACTCGATCTCCCCGCCGAACCGTGCGCGCAGAAGCTCGGCTTCCTGTACGGCCGCGTCGAGTCTCGGGTCTTCCGGCTGCGGAATGGTGAGATAGAAAGCGGGCCTCACTCCGCGCCAACCTTTCTCCGAAGAAGCTTCCCTAGCGGCGGCTCTCCCAGTCGACGCGAGAGCTTGCGGTCGAACTCTGCCGCTGCGAGCCGCCGACTACCCTGAATCCGCCTGCGCTCCCGCAGGATCGAGGCGAGCCGTCGGAAGAGATCGAGGTAGCCACGGAACGACTGCCACGGTCGCCTGGACGCGATCAGGAAGTAGATCTGCCCCCACGCGAGGGCGGGGAGATGCTTGAGCAGTAGGCGGCCCGGGAAGTTCTTGAGGATCGTAGCGGCGCGGTTGGCGGTGATCAGTCGCACGTAGTGAGCTCTAGCCAGTCCGGAGCCACCGCCCGCGTGCAACACGACCGCATCCGGGACATAGAGGCACTGATAGCCGGCGAGCTGCGCTCTCAGGCCGAGATCGACGTCTTCGAGGTAGCTGTCGTAATCGAGGTCGAAACCGCCCAGCTCGTCGAGAACCACACGCCGATAGAGGACCGCTCCTGCCGAGGCCGAGAGCACCGGCTCGGACGTCATCCAGTCGTCGGCGTCTTCTCCGCGCCCACGTTTGATGGCCGATCCGAAGCGGCTGAAGGTGTCGCCGGCATTGTCGATGGTCTCCGGCTCCGTGAGCTGAAGCATCCGCGAAGCGGCCGAGCCGAAACCGGCTCCCGCCCTGGAGAGAGCGTCGACGAGCCTCTCCAGCCACTTCGGATCGGCCTCCGTGTCGGCGTTGAGCAGCGCGATCCAGGGCGCATCGGAGAGTGCCATGCCGCGGGTCACGGCATGGGCGAATCCCCGACGTCGCTCGAGTTTCACCAGCTCGATTCGAGAACCCCATCCGGCCAAGACCCTCGAGGTGCCGTCGGTGGAGCCGTCATCGACCACGATCACCCTGGCGGGCTTCAGCGTCTGCCCCCCGATCGCTCGGAGGCAGCAGTCGATCCAGAGCCCGCAGTTCCAGGTCGGAATCACGACGTCGACCGCCGGGCGGTCGGTCATCGGACCCGGGACTCCGACGCTCGCCCGAAACGACCGGCACGGCCGTCGACGACGGCGATCCAGAGGCTCCTAGCCCGACCGATCCGACCGCGGAAGAGCGCGATCAACACCCGGGCGAGACCGCGCAGGGTCCACAGCAGGCGCACCCGGCGGCGGGCGCTTTTCGCCACCCGGCGCTCGGCGAAGAGGAACCGATTGCGAAGGGAGTAGTAGCGATAGAGGGTGTCGCGGTGACTACCGGCGGCATCGAGGTCGTGGACCGCCTCCGCAGCCGGCACGATCCAGCTGCCGAAGCCGAGTTCGCGCGCCCGGGAGCACAGGTCCGCCATCTCGCCGGCGAAGAAATAGTCCTCGTGAAAACCCTCGAGCCGGCGGAGCAGATCGGTGCGCACGAGCGCCGCGGTGCCGGGAACATAGTCGACTGGGAAGGGGCGTCCGGCGTCGAGCTCGGCGCGGCGCTCGGCGGCCGTCGAATGGGTTCGAACGTGACTGGCGATGTCGCGACCGCCGACGGCGAGAACCTTCCCACCGCGGCTCTCGTGTACGAGC
>CALZKB010000051.1:21044-37511 GCA_945787575.1 Thermoanaerobaculia bacterium
CGGTCCGACGAGGCCGACATCCGCTCGCTCGTCGAGAAGCGCCGACAGCCGGCGGGTGGAGTCCTCGCTCAACCGTGCGTCGTTGTTGAGCATGAGGATGTAGGCGGTGCGCACGTGGGGCAACGCGATGTTGTTGGCGGCACCGAAGCCGAGGTTCGTCCCGTTGGCGATCAAGGACGACGGTGGAAGCGCTTCGCGAAGGGCTCGAACCGCCCCGTCTCCGGAGCCGTTGTCGATGACCAGTACTCGGGGCGGGTCGTCCCATCGCGCCAACTGGGCGACGGTCTCGAGAGTCGCCTCCTGCCGCCGCCAGTTGACGATGAGGACCGTGAGGTCGTCGTGGGGCGAGAGCGTGGGGTGCGGATCCTGGTCAGGAGGCGCCACGGCCGCTCAAGACTACCGGAACGGTTCGGGCGAGGATCTTCAGATCGAGCAGCGGCGACCAGGAGTCGATGTACTCCAGGTCGAGCTCGATCCAGCGATCGAAGTCGATCTCGTTTCGCCCACTGATCTGCCAGAGGCAGGTCAGCCCCGGTCTCATCGAGAGTCGCCGCTTTTGCCACCGCTGATACTGGGCGACCTCGTCGGGGATGGCGGGACGAGGGCCGACCAGGCTCATGTCTCCCCAGAGCACGTTCCACAGTTGCGGCAACTCGTCGAGGCTGTAGCGTCTGAGGAGGCGCCCGAGAGCGGTGACCCGCGGATCGGCGCGGACCTTGAAGACCGGCCCGTCCATCTCGTTGAGGTGATCAAGGTCGCGGCGGCGCTCCTCCGCTCCGTCGATCATGGTGCGGAACTTGTAGATGGTGAATCGCCTGCCGTTGAGGCCGCAGCGGGTCTGCCGGAAGAGGATGCGGCCTTGTGACGTCACCTTGATCGTGAGGGCGATGAGGCCCATTGCGGGAAGCGCGGCGATCAGCAGCAACAGGGAGAGCGCGAAGTCGATCGTCCGCTTGAGGATCAGCCGCATGAGTCCCGAAGGGGCGGTGGAGAACGTGAGCAGCGGGACGCCGTCGAGGTCGCCGACCTCCACCCGGGCTCGAGCATGCGGGAAGACGTCGAGTGCCAGGCGTACCAGCACCCCCCTCTCCTCGAGCTGCAGGAAGAGGTCCTCCAAACGGTTGAGCTCGGCTCTGGGGACGGCGAATACGACCTCGTCGACGACTTCACGATCGAGAAGGTCCGGGATGTCGGCGATGGTCCCGAGCACTTCTCCGGGTAGCTCTTCGACCCGGTCCTGATCCGCGAACCGGACGAAACCGAGAATCCGATAACCCCAGTAGCCGTGGAGCTCGATCGATTCCGCAAGCGAGCGAGCCGCGCTTCCCGTTCCGACGATGAGGACGGTCCGATAGTTGTAGCCGCTCGCTCGGACGGAACGGGAGAGGACGCGAACGGTGGTCCGCCCGAGCAGGATGGCGCCGGCGGAGCAGAGTCCGACGAGCAGGATCCAGATGCGACTGATCTGGTCGTCTCCGAGGAGGCCGGAGTCGAGGCGAAACAGGTAGATGCAAAGCACCAGGAGCAGCGAGCCCATGGCGGTGACCCGCAGGATCGACCACGCTTCGTCGATGAGGGTGATCGTGCGGTGCGAACGGTAGGTTCCGAAACGCGACAGCAGGAGGCCCCAGATGGCGAGGACGAGCGGCAACAGCGGTAGGTAGAGCCTGAGAGGATAGAGCTGTTGCGGCCGCAGACCGAGGGCGGGAAGGGCCGCGTCCCGGATCCAGTAGGCCAGCACGAAGGCGACGGCGACGCTGAGCAGGTCGACCGTCAGCAATACTGCGGCTACCGCTCTCGCTCTCTCCTTCAACACGAAAAAACTCCTAGTACCCGGTCACTTCTTGGGCAACGGGAAGGCGGTGCCTTCGAAGTTGAGAGGATACCTCAAAGTGAACGCGGCCGGGTGCGGAGCCGTTGCCTCTGGCTAGCCGGCGACCGCGAGGTCGCTCAGCAACCTCTCGTAGGAATCGGCGACGTCATCCCAGGAGTAGTGATCTCGCGCCCGCGATGCGGCGCGAACGCCGTCGGCGCGGGCGCGTCCTGGATCGGCGATCACCGCCTCGAGAGCTCGTGCCAGCGAAGACGGCTCCGCGAACTCGAAATACCGACCACAATCGCCAGCCACCTCCCGATTCTCGGGGGTGTCGTTGGCGATGATGCAGCATCCGTAGCCCATCGCCTCGACTAGCGCCGGGTGGGTACCGCCGATTTCAGTCGCCTGGATGTAGGCGGTGCAGTTGGACAGCAGCTCCCGGTACCCTTCGCCGTAGATCGGCCCGGGAAAGTGGATTCGGGGGTCCGCGCCGTGGGTGAAACTACGCACGAAGCGGTTGGCGTAGGGGGCTCCGCCGACCATCACGAGAGGCATATCGCCCGCCACTTCGCGGAACGCGGTGGCGACCCGATGGGGGTTGTTCTCGGGCTCGAAGCGGCTGACGTAGAGAAAATAGCGGCCCGCTTCGAGGCCGAGTCCCCGGAGTGTCGCCCCGGCGGGAATCGGCTCGGGTTCGACGCCGTACGCGATGGTCGTCGACTCGGCGCCGTACTTGAGACGATAGTGCTCGGCGATGACCCCTGCGTCGGTGACGAGCGCCGTCGGAACGCGGGTAGCCAACCTCTCCGAGACGGCGTAGACCAGACGCCCTGGCCACCCCCACTTGGCGCGTCGTTTCTCGATACCGTCGACATTGAGGGCTACCGGAACTCGACGTACCCTCAGCAAAGGAACGAGCAGTGCATTGGCCGAGTTGACGACCAGGGCGACATCGAATGACTGGGTGCCGGCATGGAGCACCGACAGCAAGGTGTGTACCGGCGTGTCGAAGTACTTGGTCCGAAGGGTCGGCAGCACGACCAACCGCATCCCCAAGTAGCTTCGGAGGTCGCGATCTGTGTAGTGGGAACGGCAGTAGACCGTCACCTCGAGCCCGCGCTCCACGAGTCGCCGTCCCAGCTCCTCGACGAGCGTCTCGTAGCCGCCGTACCGGGCGGGGACGCCTCGACTTCCGATGAGGGCGACCTTCAGCGGACTACCTCGGGGCGCCTTGCCGGTCTCCGTCATGCAGGCTTGCTCCGGGTCCAGAACCACCGTTCGATCGAGCTTCTGGAGGCGGTCCGCCGCGCTCTCAGGATCCGTCGTTTGCGGAGGATCGCCCTGCGGTGCCTCCACAGCCACGAGTAGGCCGCCAGCGAGGAACGCTCTCTGACGAGGACGTAAACGAGCGCCAGGGCATCCCGGAAGAGCGACGGGACGAGGGTGAGCAGCAGGTTGGTGGGCATCTGGTGGTAGGCACGCAGTAGATACCGGTTCTTGAGTGAATGGTAGTTGACGTGATCCGGCATGAGCCGCCGCGCTCCGGGGGTGTTCGTTCGACGATGAGCGGCGCGCGCGTCGGGCTCGTAAAGCACCTCCCATCCTCGCTCGCGCAGCCGGAACGCCAGCTCCGCGTCCTCCCGGAAGGAGTGGAACTCGGTGGCGAAGGCCTCTCCGTCGATCGCCACGTCGTCGAGTGCTTCGCGGCGCAACAGCACGGCGGCGCCGGTCGCCCCGAAGACCCGTGCGGGTCGCGAGTACTGGCCCCGATCTCGAAGGGCTGATCCACGGTCATGATGTCGCCAAGACCAGGTCATGAACATGCCACAAGCGTCGAGAAGCGGCGGCTCGCCGGGTTGGGAAAAGCGGCGAAGTCTGCCGGTTACGGCCCCCACCGGCCCCCCGGAGAAGGACACCGCGCGGGCGAGCAGACGGGCCACGAAGTCGGGCTCGGGCAGACAGTCCGCGTTGAGGGCGAGAACCCAGGGCGCTCGAGTCAGCGATACCGCCCGGTTCATGCCGGCAGCGTAACCGATGTTGGAGTCGATGGCCTCCACCGCCAAGGGGAGCCGCGCGGGGGCGTGCATCCGTGCCGTCGCCACGGTGGTGTCGCTGCTGGCGGAATCGACGAAGACGATCTCGTCGGGGGGCGGATCGAGGCGCGCGACAGCGGTCAGGAAGGGGGCGATGTCCGCCTCGCAGTCGTGCGTGACGACGCAGATCGCGACAGACGTCGAAGTGGTCACAGGACTACTGCCACGGGCCGCTAGACCGCGTCTCTGGGGCTCATGACGGCCTCGTGGAAGGGCTCGAGCACCGCTTCCGGGGTGCCGACGGCAACGAGCTTGCCGTGCTCGAGCCAGGCGACGCGATCGCAGTACGACGCGATGGTCTCGAGATCGTGAGAGACGAGCAGGATCGAAGTCCCCGCCCTCCGGAAGTCCTCGACGCGCGCCAGACACTTCTGCTGGAAGCCAGCGTCGCCGACAGCGAGGATCTCGTCGAGAATGAGGATGTCCGGTCGGAACTGGGTGGCGACGGCGAAACCGAGCCGAGCCAGCATTCCGTTCGAGTAGTTGCGCACCGGCATGTCGATGAACTCGGACAGTTCGCTGAACTCCACCATCGCGGGCAGCTGCTCCGCGATCAGGCTCTTCGGATAGCCGAATAGGGTCGCGTTGAGGAAGACATTCTCGCGTCCGGTGAGGTCGAAGTGAAAGCCGGCCCCGAGCTCGAGAAGGGGAGCGGTCCGGCCGCGCACGACGACCCGACCCTCGGTGGGACGCAGCACCCGCGAGATCACCTTGAGCAACGTGCTCTTGCCAGCGCCGTTACGGCCGACGAGCCCCACGGTCTCACCGGCCCGGATGTCGAGGTCGACTCCGCGGAGGGCCCACAGCTCCCGATGGGAGATCTGGTTGCGCAGCCGCCGCAGCACATACTCCTTGAAGCTGACGATCCGTTCCGTCGGAACGACGAAACGGACACTGATGCCGCTGAGCTCGACGACAGCCGGAGTGGCGTCAGCTGCGGTAGTCAAACGCGTTCCTCCAGTGCGTGAAGACGGCCCATCCGACGGCGAGCGTCGTGAAGCCGATCGCCAGACTCACCCACCAGTGCACCGGCGCCGCCACGACGCCGTCGTAGATCGGGCTGCGCACGAGCTCGCAGAGATGAAGCAGCGGATTTAGCGCGAAGATCCGGTGCCGGCTTTCGGGCACGATCGAGAGCGAGTAGATGATCGGAGTCGCGTAGAACCAGCCGGTGAGCAGCACTTGATAGGTCAGCCGGATATCGACGAAGAAAGCCCCGATCGTGGCTACGACGAGCCCGATACCGAGCGCGAACATCGCGGTCAACACCATTCCCGGCAGAATGGTGACGATCGCCCAGCTCAAGGGCCGATCGAAGAAGAGGACGAGGCCGAGAAGCGGGAGATGAGCGATGAGCCAGTTGACGAGATACGTGACGATCGCCGCCGTGGCGAAGGCGCTGCGCGGCACGTGGATCCGCTCCGCGAGACTCTGGCTCGCGATGATCTCCTCGACGATCTGGAGGGTCGAACGGCTGAAGAAGTCAAAGAGAATGAGACCGGAGAGCAGGTAGATCGGGAAGTCCGGGATGAGGTCGCCGAAAGCGTTCGAGAAGACGAGCGCGAGGATCGTCATCAGCATCAGCGGTTCGAGCAGCGTCCACAAGACGCCGAGGACCGAGCGCTTGTAGCGCAGCTGAATGTTGCGGCGGCTCCACTGGAGGACGAGATCCCGGTAACGGACGAGCTCCTGGAGCTCTTCGACCAGCGGGTGAGGACGGGCGGCCGAATCGTAGATCGGAACCGCGGGTCTCAGCACTGGGCGCTTCGGAACTGGGATCTTCTCGACCGGGGCCTTCGGTGCGGGAGAATCCGGCCCTGGGGGCTCCGGTGCCGCGGCGCCCCTCGCCGGCTCGGCGTCGTGCTGTGAGCGGGTCATGGATGTCTTCGAGTGCCGGACGCAGGAAAGGGACCGGCCCGGAAGGTCGCTTTCGCAGTCACTCTAACATGGCGAAGGCGGGCTCTTTTTGTCCCCGAGAGCCCGCCCGAGGCCTGCTACGATGCTGCGAGTGACGAAGATCGTAGGATCGGTGCTCGTCGGCGGGCGTAGCCGCCGAATGGGCCGAGACCATCGATTCTCCCTGAGGTCGTCCTCGTCGGCACGGTGAGCTCGACCTTGGCGGATCTGGGCAACCCGGTGGTCAGCGATCGCTTTCCTTCATCGGGACCGCTGGGGGGACTGGAAGCGGCTTTGGAGTGGTCCGCGCCGCGCCCGGTGCTCGTACTGGCTTGTGATCTTCCGTATCTCGGTCGTCGCGACGTCGAGCGGCTGATCGAAGCCGCTGGACGCGACGGTTGTCCGCCGGCTCCGAAGGCGCGCGCTTGGGTCGCGACGGCTGAAGGCGACCGCCAACCGCTGATCGGTCTCTACTCCCCCGGTTGCCTGGAGGTGGCTCGCGACCTGCTGATCGGCGGGGAGCGGGCGATGAAGAGCCTGCTGGCTCGGGTCGATACCCGTGAGGTCTTCTTCGATCCCGAATCCCTCGTCAACCTGAACAGCCAGGCCGACCTGGTCACGGCCGCGGAACCCCGATCATGAGCGATCGGGAATCCAAGAGTACCGCGCCGCCCGGCAGCACCGTCGTGTTGCAGGCTCGCACTTTGGAGCGGTCGCAGACCGAGGAACGGAGCGATCTTCTCGCTGTGGAGGAGCCCCTCGGTGTGCGGGTCGTAGTCGAAGAGGCGGGTCGTCCTCAGCGACACGACCTGGCGGTCACCATGCGAACTCCCGGTGAGGACGTGGAGCTCGCTCTGGGGTTCCTGGTCAGCGAAGGGGTGCTGAGCCGTAGCGAAGAGGTCGCCCGCGTTCGAGAATGTGACGCGGCGGTCCCTCCCGGAGCGGTCGTCGAGGTGTACCTTGCTCCGGGCGTCGACTTCGATCCGCAGCGTTTCCGCCGCAACGTCTACACCAGCTCGAGCTGCGGTATCTGCGGGCGGGCGGCAGTCGAGCGCGTCCGGCTCGAATGCCAGCCGATCGCGACCGACGGACCGAAGCTCGCGCGCGAGATGTTGTGGACCCTTACGGCGAGGTTACGCGAGGCTCAAGCGGTCTTCGACCAGACTGGGGGACTCCACGCCGCCGGGCTGTTCGATGTGGACGGCCGGCTGCGCCGGGCGCGCGAGGACGTCGGGCGGCACAACGCCGTCGACAAGGTCGTAGGCGGCTTGCTCCGCGAAGACGCGCTGCCCTCCGCCGACAGCATTCTCCTGGTGAGCGGTCGCGCCAGCTTCGAGCTCGTCCAAAAGGCGGCCTTGGCGGGGATCCCGGTGCTCGCCGCGGTCGGCGCACCGAGCTCTCTCGCCGTCGAGCTTGGCCTCGATCTGGGGATGACGGTGATTGGTTTCTTGAGGGACGGGCGCTGCAACGTTTACTGCGGCGCTTCGCGGATCCTCGATTGAGCTCGCGATCGCCGCTAGACGAGAGTCGCGACCAGCTCGATCTCGACGCCGGCGAGCGCCTTCGAGACGGGGCAGTTGGCCTTGGCCCCCTCCGCCTGCTCCTGGAAGTCGGCTTCATCGATATCCGGCACCCGAGCCTCGGTCGAGAGCTCGATCTTGGTGATCGCCGGGCCGGCGTCGGTGATCTGGAGATGGGCTCTTGCCGAGGTGGAGACCTGCTGCGGCTCGTAGCCGGCGCGACCGAGCGCTGCCGTCAGTGCCATCGAGAAGCATCCGGCATGGGCCGCCGCGATGAGCTCTTCGGGATTGGTACCGGGATCTTCCTCGAAGCGGGAGCCGAACGAGTACTTCCCCTCGTAGGCGCCACTCTCTAGCTTCATGCTACCGCCGCCACCCTTGAGGTCTCCCTCCCAAACGGCGCTCGCGCTGCGTACTGGCATGGTCTCTGGTCCTCCTGGAGTTCTTCGTCGCGGGATCGCGACGGGGCGGCACGATACCACCTCTCGGGTGTGCACGTGTCCTCAGGTGTGGGTCGCGAGGCCCGACGGTAACATCCGCGAATGGGCTCCTCCGTCGGCGAAGTGCTGAAGTCGATCGGCCGCGATCCCGGGCTCGCCGCTCAGGTCGTTCGCGCTCTGACCCTGCCGGCGACCCCCCGCCGCTCGGAGATCCTCGAGCCGGCGCCGCACCCGGCGGTGCAGACTGCTCTAGCCGCGGCCGGCATCCACGCCCTTTGGTCGCACCAGGCAGCGGCGATCGACGCCGCGCGTCGCGGTGAGAACGTGCTCGTGACGACGCCGACCGCCTCGGGTAAGTCGCTCGTCTTCCAGCTTCCGGTGCTCGAGGAGGCGGCCTCCGGTGGTCCCGGCCGGGCGCTGTTCTTGTACCCGCTCAAGGCGCTCGGTCGCGATCAGCAACAGAAGATCGACGGTCTCGCCGCCGCCGCCGAGGTGGCCTGCCCGACCGCCATTTTCGACGGCGACACTCCCCAGGAGGATCGACGGCGGATCAAGAGCGTTCCCCCCCGCGTCCTGATCTCGAACCCCGACATGCTTCATGTCGGAGTCCTCGGAAGGTGGGCGGAGTGGGCGCCGTTTCTCCGCGACCTGCGCTGGCTGGTGCTCGACGAGCTCCACACCTATCGGGGCATCTTCGGCAGTCATTTCCATCACGTGCTGCAGCGGCTCGAGCGCATCTGCCGGCAGCTCGGCTCGAAGCCGGCGCTCGTCGCTTCGTCGGCGACGGCGGCCAACGCCGGCGATTTCGCGCGACTGCTGAGCGGTCGCGACTTCACCTGGGTCGAGGAGTCTGGCGCCCCCCGCACCGCACGCCACCTGATCCTCGTGCAGCCCGAGACGAGCCCTTATACGACGACGCTCGACTTGCTCGTCAGGCTGCTCGACGAGGGGCTCAAGACCATCGTCTTCACCAAGGCGCGGCGGATTACGGAGCTGCTCTACACCTGGCTCAAGCAGCAAGCGCCGGAGCGGGCCAGACGGGTGGCCAGCTACCGATCGGGCTTCTTACCGGAAGAGCGCCGGCGCATCGAACGAAGGCTCTTCGAGGGTGAGCTCGACGCCGTGATCGCGACCTCCGCTCTCGAGATGGGGATCGACGTTGGTGGTCTCGACGCGTGCATTCTCGTCGGGTTCCCGGGCAGCATCATGGCGACCTGGCAGCGTTCCGGGCGCGCCGGAAGGGTTCGTCGGCAGCTCGTGCGAGCAGCTGCTGCTCGATCCGTTCAACGAGCCGGTGGCGAAGGCTCACCTCGTCTGTGCGGCGGCGGAACAGCCGCTGTCGAAGGTGGACGACGCGTCCTACCTCGAGAGTCATTCAGGCGCCGTCCGAGCGTTGCTCGCCGAGGGGGAGCTGGCCGAGGCGGAGGATTCCGGCGAGCTTCATGCGCGACGAACGAGGCCGCACGGTCGGGTCAACTTGCGCGGCGGCGGCGGCAGCACCACAATCCTGGATCGGGGGAGCGGCCGGCTGATCGGCACGGTCGACGGCGTGAGGGTCCTTCACGAGTGCCACCCCGGCGCCATCTACCTTCATGCCGGCGAGCAGTATCTGGTGCGGCAGCTCGACCTCGATGCCCACCAGGTGTTCGCGGAACCGGTGAACGTCGACTACTTCACGGTTCCACGAACCCGCAAAGAGACGGAGATTCTGAAGGTGCTCGAGGAGCGCGACGACGGCCGGCTGCGCGCCGGGCTCGGCCGCCTCAGAGTGACGGAGTGGGTTGTCGGCTACGAGCGCAAGAGGATCAGCGGCCGGGAGACGATCGACGCGCACGATCTCGATCTGCCGCCGTGCCAGATGGAGACGGTAGGCCTTTGGTGGTGGGCTCCGCTCGCCTTGCACCGGACGCTGGAGGCGGTGAAGGAGGACTTCATGGGCGCCCTCCACGCCTCGGAGCATGCGGCCATCTCCCTGATGCCGGTGCTGGCGGTCTGTGACCGCGGCGACATCGGAGGAATCTCGCTTCCCGAGCATCCGCAACTGCGCTCCGGCGGGGTCTTCATCTACGACGGGCATGCCGGCGGCGTAGGCATCGCCGCTCGCGTCTTCAGCGCCCTGCCTGAGCTGCTCGATCGGGTGATCGACCTGTTGACCGGCTGTGAATGCGAAGACGGCTGTCCAGCCTGCGTTCAGTCCCCGAAGTGCGGGAACGGCAATCGCCCGCTGGACAAGGGCGGCGCGCTTCGTGCGCTGAAGCTCCTGCGCGGACGGGCCGAGCCCGCCGTCGAGTGGATCGCGGCGCCGCCGGTCGAGATCGTCGGCGAAGAAGCGCCAGGACGCCTCGGGAGGCCAGACGCTCGACCGCCGGCGACGCTTCTGGTCCACGCCGAGCCCGGGTCGACCCCAGGCTCCCTCGCGGCGGTGGCCGTTCATCATCTCGAGAGCGGCCACACGGAGCTGCTCGATACCGCCGATGCTCGCGGGTTCGAGGAGATGGTTGCCGGCGTCGATCGCGTGGTCGCCTTCGACTGGTCGAAGTCTCGCTCACTCTCCGCCGAGATCGAGCACGTCGATCTGCGGGCCGTCGTCGAGTCGGTCCTCGGTGAGCGACTCTCGTTCAGCCACCTGGCACAGCACACCCTTGGGCGCCGGCTGGCCGCCCGCGCTTTCGAGGTGCGCCAGTGGCTGGCGGAGGGGGACCGAGCCCGGGTCGAGCAGGCATGCCTCGAGGATCTGGAGACGCTGCGCGCCCTCTATCTCCACGGCCGGATTCACGGCCATGTCGTCTACCGCGACGGCGAGGGTCGCAACCTCAAGCTCGAAGTCACCTGGTAACGCGTGTCACGGGCGAGCGGTGGCCCATCTGGATCGCCGTGGGAGAAGCTGGAGCTTTCAAGGCCGTCAAAGCGAAGAAAGGGGTTCGCGTGGCATAGCGAAGCCCTTGCCGCGCGATCCGCAGGACTTCTGCCACGGGCTGCTAGGGCCCGGTGAGGGCGCGCTCGATCCGCTCGATCGCCCAGTCGAGCTCGTCACGGGTGATGACCAGCGGCGGAGCCACCCGGATGACGTGGTCGTGCGTCTCCTTGCACAGTACGCCCATCTCCCGGAGCGCTTCACAGAAACGGCGGGCACCGCCGGCGCTCCGGTCGAGCTCGATTCCGACCCAGAGACCGCGACCGCGCACCTCGGCGACGTACGGTGAGTCGATCGCCTGCAGCCGTTCGATCGCGTAAGCGCCGAGTCTCGCCGAATTCTCGACCATCCGCTCTTCGACGAGGACCCGCAGCGCGGTCCGCGCCACGGCCGCGGCGACCGGATTGCCACCGTAGGTCGAACCGTGGTCGCCCGGCTGGAAGAGGCCCATCACTTGGTCGTCGGCGACGATCGCAGAGACCGGGTACAGACCGCCCGAGAGCGCTTTGCCCATGATCACGAGATCGGGACGGATCTCCTCGTGCTCGTAGGCCCACATCTTGCCGGTCCGGCCAAGGCCCGATTGGATCTCGTCGACGAGCAGCAGGCAGTTCTCAGCGTCGCAGATCTGGCGCAGACGGCGCAGGAAGCCGTCCGGAGGAATGACGATGCCGGCTTCTCCCTGGATCGGCTCGACGAGAATCGCCGCGGTCGTCGGAGTGACGGCCTGCTCGGCGGCCGCGGCGTCACCGTACGGGACGATCCGGAAGCCCGGCGTGAAAGGGCCGAAGCCGTCCTTGTACTGATCGTCGGTGGAGAAGCCGACGATCGTCGTCGTGCGGCCGTGGAAGTTGTCGCTGAAGACGATGATCTCGGCCTCGCCGTCGGGGACGCCTTTGACCTTGTAGGCCCACTTTCGGGCCGCCTTGATCGCCGTCTCGACCGCCTCTGCGCCGGTGTTCATCGGCAGCACCCGCTCGTAACCCGTCAACTGCGTGAGCTCCTGGTAGAACGGTCCGAGCTGATCGTTGCGGAACGCTCGCGAAGTGAGCGCGACCCTCCGGCTTTGATCGACCAGCGCCTGCACGATGGCGGGGTGACAGTGTCCCTGATTGACCGCCGAGTAGGCGGCCAGACAGTCGAGGTACTTGCTGCCGTCGACGTCCCAGACCCAGACGCCCTCGGCGCGTTCGATGACCACGTCGAGTGGGTGGTAGTTGTGGGCTCCGAACGAGTCTTCGAGGGCGACCAAGGCGGCGGTCTTCGAAAGTTCAGCGGCTCTTTCCATGCCGCGAATTGTGCCACAGGCAACGCTGAGCGAAGCAGACCCTTTTCGATCGCAGGCCGTGCTCCAGGAACAGTGACATCACAGCTTGGAACTGGTTGACGTCGCCTCCGTGGCCGAAGATCACGATCCCATGCGACGCCAGCTGTGTGAGCCTGGCCCCAGGCTCTGGCCGTCGAGATTCGCTAGAACCGGATCGAGGCAACCCGGCGTCTCGTCATGAAGCTCGTGGGCGCAGACCTCGAAGGAGGCCTTGCTCCTTGGCGGTCATCGTCACCGTGGTGCGTCGGGTGTATCCCTTGGCGGCCGGTCTTCGTCTCAACAGTGTGAGCCGAGTAATGGAGACCGAAAACGACTTCGAGTAACGAGGAGCCCGAAAATGTGTGACAAGCAGACGAGAATCGATGAAGCGCCGGCGAAGCAGTCGTCGGAGGGTACGGAGCCGCGGGGTCACGGAGGTTGCCCCTGTGAGCCCAAGCGATGCCTTCCTGCCGCGGGAGCGGTGATGGCGGCCGTGGCCGTGGTGTTGCTAATCGGGGTGAGAAAACGCTCCAACAGGAACAAAGCCCGGACGCAGAGCCCGCATCCAGCGGGCTGCTGCGCCTGAACGGGAAGGAAGGACCGTGACGGGCGACAAGCGCCGGCAATCCGAATGGAGCTGGGCCAGCTGCAAGGCTGAGGACAGAGGACCGGCAGGACGCCTGGATGCGATCGGCTGGGGTACCTTTTTCGTCTGGATCGGAGTCGCCCTACTGGCGGACGTGGGATGGGGTACGGCCTTGCTCGGTATCGGGTTGATCACCCCCGAGATCCCCCGCCGTCCGAGCCGCCTTGCGGCTGCCTGGTGCTCTCTGAGGTCATCGGCGAATAGAGGTCGCGCCGTCTGTCGAGATCGACCTTCACTGCGTTCTTGAAGCGCCCCGTGTTCTTGACGCCGCTCGCCTCGGCGACCGCCCTGATCTCGGCTCGATAGTCGGCGATGTCGAGCAGCTCGAAGTTCATCCGGAGGGTCCTGAAGGGTCGAGGCAGGTATTGGCCCGGCACCTGGACGTGATGCAGACCGCCACTGTAGGCCATCAAGAGCTGACCTTGGTCGATCGTCTGGAGGATGTCGGCGACGCCCCCGCGAGCGGTCATCGGACGCCCGTTGACGTCGAGTCCGGTCGCCCGGCGCATCCGTCCCTCCGGCAAGATGATCACCATGGAGTCCTCGTCGACGGCTCGAAGGACGACGTCCCAGGTGTGGTCGGGGGACCTGGTGATCGAAACGGGATGGGGGATGAGGGTCTTGAAGAAACGGCCGACGATCGGACGGTCGAGCGTCTTGCCGGCTACGGGGACGACGGCGCGCTTGGCGATCTCCCAAAGGAAACGGTTCGGAACGATGGCCGCGAACAGCGGCTCGTAGAGGCTGGTGTGGTTCAGGAAGCAGACCAGTCGGAGCTGATCCCACGGGCGGCCCGGTATCGGACCGCCGGCGATGTCACGGCCCTCGAGACGGTAGAAGACGAGTGAAACCAACTTGATGGCGAGGAGGATCGCGAAGCTGACGTACTTGCCCAAGGGGCTCCTCTTCGAGAGCGATTGGTGGAGCCGCGATGATGCCAAAGCGGCCGGCGTACGGGACCGAGGCTAGGTGGTGTCGGTGGTGACCAGACAGTAGGATAGCGCGTCATGACCCACCTCGACATGTCGGGCGGACGCCTCCTCGTGGCGGGTGTCACGAACAGACGACGCCTGGGTCGCACGATCGCGCGGTCGATCGCCGGTCGACAGGCGCAGTCAAGCCGCCCGATGCGAGGCAGGCGGAATCGATGGCGAAGTCGATCGTAACCCCGAGGATCCGCCGCCTCGTCTGCGCCAACGCGCATCCGGCCGGATGCGCCGTCAACGTCCAGCGCCTGGTGGAGAAGGCCAGCGCAGCTGGTCCGGGAGAAGGCCTCGGCAACGTTCTGGTGATCGGCTCGAGCACCGGCTACGGTCTGGCGACTCTGGCAACGGCGGTTTGGGGATGGGGCGCGAGCGCTTTGAGCGTCTGCTTCGAACGCCCGCCCCAGGGTTCTCGAACCGCGAGCGCCGGCTGGTACAACATCGCGGAGGTCCATCGCATCGCGCGCGATCAGGGCCGACTCGTCGAGACCCTGAACGGCGACGCCTTCTCTCGCGAAATCCGGCAGCAGGTCGTCGAGGCCCTTCGTGACCGCTTCGGACCGCTCGACCTCGTCGTCTACAGCGTGGCGAGCCCTCGGCGAAAGGACCCCGACTCCGACACCGTCTGGTCGAGCGTCATCAAACCCATCGGCACCCCGCACGGCGGCAAGCACATCGAGCTGCGCTCGGAGACCGTCACCGGTCACGACCTCGAGCCCGCGACCGACGAAGAGATCGAAGCCACGGTCAAGGTGATGGGCGGCGAGGATTGGGAGCTGTGGATTCGACTCCTGGCCGCCGAGGGCCTCCTTGCCGACGGAGCCCGCGCCCTGGCCTATTCGTACATCGGCCCGCGAGTGACCCACCCGATCTACCGCACCGGCACCATCGGACGAGCGAAGGAACACCTGGAATCGACCGCCGAGCGCTTGGACGCTCTCCTTCAGGATCTCGTCGATGGCCACTGCTGGGTCAGCGTCAACAAGGCCGCCGTCACCCAGGCTTCTGCCGTGATCCCCGCCGTCCCGCTCTACAAGAGCCTGCTCTACAAGGTCATGAAGGAGAGCGGGACCCACGAGCTGCCGATCGATCAGATCATCCGGCTGTTCGAGGACCACATCGGACCCGGACGAGCGCCGACGCTCGACGCCCATCGGCGAATCCGGCTGGACGACCAGGAGATGTCTCCTGAGACGCAGCGGCGCGTTCAGGAGCTCTGGAAGATCGTCGACACCGACAACCTCAACGAGATCAGCGACTGGACAGGCTTCAAGCGCGAGTTCCTGCAGCTCTTCGGCTTCGAAGTGGAGGGCGTGGACTACGACGAGCCGGTCGAAACCGAGATTGCCTGGAGCTGAGCAGCTTCGGCTGCTAGCAGCCCGTGGCAGAAGTCCTGCGGGTCGCGCGGCAAGGGCTTACGGTGCAGCTGCAAGGCGCGAGGAGGAAGCGATACGAGCTATCGTTGACGACTTTCGGGTGTGCTGCGGTGTTGCCGCGCCTCACCGATGCTATGGCATCGCCTGCGGCCCGGCGCCTGGCATCACACTCGAAAGCGCTCGCAACGCGACCCACAGGACTTCTGCCACGGGCTGCTAGGCGCCGACCGGAACTTCTTCCGACGCCTCTTCCTCCTCGAAGTGCTCGACCTTCACGTCGAGATGACCGGTCGCCTTCGCGGCTTCCTTGGTTAGCGCCCGGCCGATCACGAGACGCTGGATCTCGTTCGCACCCTCGTAGATCTGGGTGATCTTGGCGTCTCTCATGTACTTCTCGATCGGGTAGTCCGTGCAGTAGCCGTAGCCGCCGAACATCTGTACCGCCTCGGTCGTGACCCTCATCGCGACGTCGGTTGCAAAGACCTTCGCCATCGCGGCGAACTTCGTCGTGTTGCCGATGCCGGCGTCGATAGCGCGAGCGGCGGTCCATACCATCTGGCGCGCCGCTTCGATCTCGGTCGCGAGATCCGCGACCTTGAACTGGGTCGCCTGGAACGAGAGCACCGACTGGCCGAACTGCTGACGTTCCGACGTATAGCGTACGGCCCAGTCGAGCGCGCCCTGAGCGAGCCCGACCGCCTGAGCGGCGACGCCGGGCCGCGCTCGATCGAGGGTCTTCATGGCGTTGCCGAATCCCTGGCCTTCGTTGCCCAGGAGATTCTCGGCTGGGACGCGGCAGTTGTCGAAATGCAGCTCGTGTACCGGCACACAGCGGATGCCCATGAGCTTCTCCCGCTTGCCGATCTCGAACCCGGATGTGCCCTTCTCGACCATGATTGCCGAAATACCGCGATGGCCCCGGTCCGGGCGTGTCGAACAGTACACCGTGTAGAAGCTCGCCGCGTTACCGTTGGTGTTCCACTTCTTGTTGCCGTTGATCACGTACTCGTCGCCGTCGCGCTCGGCTCGTGTTCGCAAGCTACCGGCGTCCGAGCCGGAGGCCTTCTCCGAGAGCCCGAAAGCGATCAGCTTCTCGCCGCTGGCTACCGGAGGAAGCCACTTCTGCTTCTGGTCATCGGTGCCGCCGACGATGATCGGAAAGCTGCCGAGCGCGTTGACCGCGTAGCTGACGCCGATCCCGCCACAGGCCTTCGACAGCTCCTCGACCACGATGCACAGGTCCAGGACTCCGGCTCCTTTACCGCCGTACTCCTCGGGGATCCAGATCCCCATCAGGTCGGCCTCTCGCAGAGCCTCGATCACGCTCCACGGGTAGTCCCCTGTCCTATCCAGCTCGGCTGCGACAGGGCGAACGGCAGTGTCGGCGACGTGGCGCGCTCGCTCCATGTAGTCCTGCGCTTGCTTCGGCAGTAGCTCCTTCATCGAACTCTCCTTGGAAGATTCCGCCCGTAGGTCG
>CALZKB010000052.1 GCA_945787575.1 Thermoanaerobaculia bacterium
GTCTTTCTCGTCGCCGGCACCGTCGGTGGCATTCTGGCCAACTCGACCCGGCCGGCGGAGTTTATCTACGACAACCTGATGATCCACGCCACCGTGGTCCACGCCGCCCACAAGTTCGCCGTCAAACGTCTGCTCTACCTGGGCAGCTCGTGCATCTACCCACGCGAGGCGCCCCAGCCGATGGGCGAGGAAGCTCTGCTCACCGGGCGGCTCGAGCCCACCAACGAGCCCTACGCGGTGGCCAAGATTGCCGGGATCAAGCTCTGCCAGGCCTATCGTCGGCAGTATGGATCCGACTTCATCTCGGCCATGCCGACCAATCTCTACGGCCCGAATGACAACTTCGACCTCGAGAGCTCGCATGTCCTTCCGGCCCTCCTGCGCAAGTTCCACGAAGCGAAGCTCAACGGGGACCGGGAGGTAACGGTGTGGGGCACGGGCTCCGCGCGTAGGGAGTTCCTGCATGTCGATGACCTCGCCGATGCCTGCTTGCACCTTCTGCGCCACTACGACGGAGACGAGCACATCAACGTCGGCACCGGCCTCGACTTGAGCATCCGCGAGCTCGCCGAGACGATCCGGGCCGTCGTCGCTCCCGACGTCGAGCTGACCTTCGACACGAGCAAGCCGGATGGCACACCGCGCAAGCTCCTCGACGTCACCCGCTTGCACGCGCTCGGCTGGCACCACCGAATCGAGCTCGGCGAAGGGGTCGCAGCAACCTACGAGTGGTTCCAGAACCACTACGCCCGGGCGACGGTCCAACAGGCGGCGACCGCCTCACTGGCCTGAACCGGTCGGCGCATCGGGACGACGGCTCGAACCTCCAGCCCCTTGTCCCTCTCGAATCCTCTCTCTTCCGGCCGTCTCGCGCCGAGCTCGACCTCGAGATCTGATCCTCTCAGCCGGCCTCGGCGCCGCCGGCCTGCTGTCGACTCTCCCACGCCAGCGAGTCGTTGAACCGGTCGACGGCCCGATGCACCACCTCGACGCTGGTCTCGCGCAGCCGATTCATGTATTCGAGATGACTCTCGCGGAGACTCTCGTCTTCGATTCTCGACAGCACGTCCTGCTGGCGCTGCCACTCCGAAAGGAAGTTGGCCTGGTGGCGTGACAGCTCATCGAGGAAATCGCGGTAGCGCCGGGCGTAATCCGCCGCGCCGCGGTAGCCGCGATCGGCGACGTAGCTGGACTCGCTGTCGAGCACCATGTACGGGTAGGCCACCCCCTCGAGACTCTCGCGGCTGGCGCTCGTCGAGCGCTCGGACTCGAGCTCGTCGAGCGCCAGGGCGTCGTCGTAAGGGCCGCGGGGCGTGAAGCCCTTGAAGACGATCGGGAGCGTGTCGACGAAGACGAAGAACAAGATGAGAAACCACTTCACCGCCCGCACGTGCTCCGATTCGGCCGACAGGGCGCCCAGGGCGGAGGCGCGGGCCAGGTAGTCCTGGGACTGAGTGAAGCTCTCGGCCGCCCGACGATCTTCCTCGGCGATCGTCGCGATTCGCTCCCTCACGACGGCGATCTCGGCCAGGTTGCGTTCGCGCGCGGCGACGAGCTCCGATTCGGCCAAGCGCAGCTGTCGCTCCTTCTCCCTCGCCGACTCACCCCGCCCCGGGATGCCGGTCGTGCGTCCGGTCACGATGCCGTCGATCTCGGCGGTCAGTCGATCCTGGAGCTCGTCGCGCTCGAGCTCGCGCGCTCGGATCTCGGCCTTCAACGTCTCGATCCGGGCTTCCAGCTCGGCCGTTTCCGCCACTCGCGAGTCGGCGATTCTCGCGCGCTCGATCCGCTGGTCGCGGAGCAGCCGGTCCTCGAGCGATTCGTCGAAATAGAGCAGCACCAACGGGTGTGCCACGATCACGCCGACGAAGATCGCAAAGATAACCCGGGTGACGAAGACGAGCGACGTCACGTCGTCGAGCACCTGCCGTGACTTGCGGAAGGTCGAGACGATGAACCGGTCGAAGCAGAAGACGATGATCGACCAGACGGCGCCCCCTCCCAGGTACACCCAAGAGCGATCGGTGAGCGTCGAGAGCGCGTAGCTCATCGCGAAGAACGCCAGCACCGCCGGCACCACCACGAGCGTGCCGAAGCCGATCTGCCTCACGCTCTCCGACCGCGGAACCCGGGCGAGGAGCTCCCGGTCGGCTCCGGCGCACCAGAGGAAGAACTTCGCTACCCGGTTGGGCGCGGCTGAACGGTTGGGGCGCAACTCCATGACCTTCTCCTCGAGCGATCGATCTCGGGCCGGAAGGCAGGCGCAACGCCCCCATCGGACCGCTGTGAACTACGACGTACCTAAAGGGCTCGAGGTTTCGTGCAGCCCGCACCCGGGCTCTTCTCGCGAGGCGCTGACGGCCTGCTAGGGTCGAATGCTCACCTTCCCTTCTCGCCGAAAGGAACCGCCCATGAGATTCGCCAAGATCCTCGTTCCGAGTTTGGCCCTGCTCGTCCCGCTCGCCCTGCCGACCTCGGCCCAGGACTCCGACGACTCGAAGATGACCGCCGACACCTTCGCCGGTCTCGAGCTGCGCAACATCGGCCCGGCGATGATGTCGGGCCGAATCGCGGACATCACCGTTCACCCCGAGAATGAGTCCACCTGGTACGTCGCCGTCGGCAGCGGCGGCGTTTGGAAGACAACCAACTCGGGCACCACCTGGACTCCGATCTTCGACGAGCAGGTCTCTTACTCCATCGGCTGCCTCACCCTCGATCCCGGCAACCCCGACGTCGTCTGGGTCGGCACCGGCGAGAACGTCGGCGGGCGGCACGTCGGCTACGGCGACGGCGTCTACCGCAGCTCCGACGGCGGCAGCTCCTGGACCCACAAAGGCCTCGTGGAATCGGAGCACATCGGCAACATCGTCATCGACCCCGACGATTCCGACACCCTCTACGTCGCCTCCCAGGGACCGCTGTGGGCGCCCGGCGGCGAGCGCGGCCTCTTCAAGTCGACCGACGGCGGGGACAGCTGGGACAAGATCCTCGGCGGCGGCGACTACACCGGCGTCAACGAGGTCATCCTCCATCCCGAGGACCCGAAGACGCTGATCGCGGCGACCCACCAGAGATTCCGCAACGTCGCGGCGCTGATCAACGGCGGTCCGGAGAGCGGCATTCACAAGTCGACCGACGGCGGTCTCACCTGGCGCAAGCTCGAGCAGGGACTGCCTTCGGAAGACATGGGCAAGATCGGTCTCGCCTATTCGCCGATCGATCCGGACGTGGTCTACGCCACGATCGAGCTCGGCAAGCGCGAGGGTGGCTTCTACCGCTCCACCGACGGGGGCGAGAGTTGGCAGAAGCGCAGCGATTTCGTCTCCGGAGGCACGGGACCGCACTACTACCAGGAGCTCATTCCCAGCCCCCACCAGTTCGATCGCGTCTACCAGATGAACAACGCCCAGAGCGTGACCGAGGACGGAGGAGAAACCTTCCTCTCCCTCGACCAGGAGACCAAGCACGGCGACAACCACGCCTTGGCTTTCAGCCGGACCGACCCCGACTATCTACTGGCGGGCACCGACGGGGGCATCTACGAGAGCTGGGACCTCGGTGAGACCTGGAAGTTCGCCGCCAATCTCCCGGTCACCCAGTTCTACAAGGTGGCGGTCGACTACGACGAGCCGTTCTACCACGTCGTCGGCGGCACCCAGGACAACAGCACTCAGTACGGCCCGTCGCGAACCGACAACCGCTCGGGGATCCGCAACTCCGACTGGGAGATCACCGTCTTCGCCGACGGTCACCAACCCGCCATCGACCCCACCGATCCCAACATCGTCTACTCCGAATGGCAGGAGGGCAACCTCGTCCGCTGGGATCGCAAGACCGGCGAGATCGTCTACATCCAGCCGCAACCGGAGCAGGGCGAAGAGGGCGATCGCTTCAACTGGGACTCGCCGATCCTCATCAGTCCCCACGATCCGAAGACCCTCTTCTTTGCCAGTCAGAGGGTGTGGCGCAGTGATGACCGGGGCGACGGCTGGACAGCGATCTCGACTGATCTCACCCGCGGCATCGACCGCCTCGAACAGCCGATGATGGGCCGGGTGTGGAGCGTCGATGCGGCCTGGGATCTGTACGCCATGTCCAAGTACGGCACGATCACCTCGCTCGCCCAGTCGCCGCTCGACTCGAATCTCGTCTACGCCGGAACCGACGACGGGCTGATTCAGGTCACCGAGGACGGCGGCGCCAACTGGCGCAAGATCGACAGCCTTCCCGGCACCGGTGACTTCTTCTTCGTCAACGACTTGAAGGCCGACCTCTACGACGTCGACACCGTCTACGCGGTCGTCGACAATCACAAGGCCGGCGACTTCGCCCCCTACATCTACAAGAGCACCGACCGCGGCCGCAGCTGGGCTTCGATGGCCGGCGACCTGCCCGAGCGACACATCGTCTGGCGGTTGGTTCAGGATCACTCGAAACCGGAGCTGTTCTTCGCCGGCACCGAGTTCGGGGTCTTCTTCACCGTCGCCGGCGGCGATCGGTGGGTCGAGCTGAAGGGCGGAGTGCCCAACATTCCGTTCCGCGATCTCGCCATCCAGAAGCGGGAGAACGATCTCGTGGGGGCCTCGTTCGGACGCAGCTTCTTCATCCTCGACGACTACACGCCCTTGCGTCACGTCGACGAGGAAGCTCTCGCTCGCGACGCCGTCCTCTTCCCCGTCCGTGACGCCAAGTGGTACATCCCCCGCCGGATCTACGGCCGCGGCGAGAAGGGAAGCCAGGGCGACGCCTTCTACGTGGCACCGAATCCGCCGTTCGGCGCGGTCGTCACCTACTACCTGAAGGACGGTTTCGAGACTCGCGAGCAGCAGCGTCAAAAGACCGAGAAGGAGCTCGCCGAGGAGGGCAAGGACACGCCCTATCCGGGGTGGCACGCCCTGCGAGAGGAGCAGCTCGAAGAGGAGCCGGCCGTCCTGCTCACCGTCAAGGACGCCGAGGGCGACGTCGTGCGCCGGCTCACCGGCCCCGCGGAGCAAGGCTTCCATCGGGTCGCCTGGGATCTGCGCTACCCGAGTACCGCACCCGAGGGTGGGGACGACGGTTTCTTCGGCGGCGGCGACAGCGGCTACCTGGCAGCGCCGGGCAGCTACACCGTCGAGCTGGCCAAACGGGTGGCGGGCAGCGTCACCGATCTCGGTCAACGGCAGACCTTCGAGGTGGTGCCGCTCCGGACCCGCGGGCTCCAGGGCGACGACCCCGAGGCGGTGGCCGCCTTCCTCGTCGACCTCGCCGATCTCGAGCGCCGCACCGGCGGCACTCACCAGGTGATGGACGAAGCCGAGGCGAAGCTGACGGCGATCACCAAGGCGTTGATGCGCTCGACGGCGGCCGACTCGTCGCTCGACGATCGCGCTCGGGCGCTGCTGCGCCGGGTGCATGGCCTCCACCTGCGTTGGGACGGCGACCAACGGCGCGAGGAGTACGGCGATCCCGGACCGGTGCCGATCGCTTCCCGCCTGTCTACCGTGAGGATCGGCAACACCTACTCGACCTACGGGCCGACCGCGATGCATCGGCGACAGCTCGAGATCGCGCGCGAGGAGTTCGCCGAGCTGGCGGCCGATCTCGCGACCATCCTCGAAGAGGAGATGCCGGCTCTGGAGCGAGCGCTCGACGAAGCGGGCGTCCCGTGGTCGACGGGCCGCGGCCTGCCCGACTGAGGGCCCGGAGCTTCTCGCTAATCGCCGCGACTCGCGCTGCGAGAGGATTGACGCCAGCGCCGCGGAGGCGTAATCTTCGTGCGAGGACAAATACTTTCTGGAGGCTCTATGAGTTCACCACCCGGCCACCAGCAGCCCTCGCGGCGGGCAGCCGTTCGTGCCGCACCCCGAGAGGGCAACATCAGGCTCCGAGCCGCTTCGTAACCAGGTCCCAGCGGCCGGTCCACCACCTGTACGGACCAGCACGGGACTTTGAGTCGCAAAGACTCGCCACCAGCCCAGCGAGGAGTCGGCTCTCGAGGGAAACCTCGAGAGATGTGAGGGACCCGATCAACTCGGGTCCCTTTTTCTTGTCGCCGGCTGTCTTCGAGAGGCGCCGATCTCGACCGGTGGGTCAGCGACCGCTGGCCGCGCCCGGGCGAGCGTCATCCGACTTGAGCACCTGCAGTGGCCATTGCGGATCGCCGTCGTTCGCCGCCGGCTCGAGGCCGAGGACGGCGGCCATCAAGTTGTAGATCTCGACGCTCTCGAAGCGCTCGATGACCCGCCCTTCTCGGAACGAAGGGCCGTAGGCCACGAACACGCCGTGCATGCGTGAATCGGCCGGATCCTGACCGTGATCTCCGGCGATCAATCGGCCTCCCGAGCGGGCCAGTCGAGCCGCGGTCAGCGCCTCCCAGCCGACGCTCGGCACGCCGATCAACGGCGCGACGCGCGGAGAGTCTCGCAGATGATAGCGCTCCGGACTCTCTTCCCGCAGATAGACCGACAGCTCCGGGTGGGCGCCCCGGAGTCGCTCGTGAAGCAGCTCCAGCCGCCCCTCGTTCGGAAAGATCTGGACGAACGCACCCTGCTCGAAGATCTCGCCGTCCTCGAAGTCGGCGAGCTCGTCGAGCACGATCACGTTGCCGGGCCCGACGTCCGCCATCCCGTGGTCGGAGGTCAGGATCAGGTCGATCCGGTCGGCGAGACCCCGGGACTCGATCCCCGCGACGAGGGCCGTGACCTGCGCGTCGACTCCGGCGATCGCCGATCGGGTCTGGGCGGCTTCGGGCCCGTATTCATGGCTCACGTCGTTGGGATGCTCGAAGTAGAGCGTGATGACTCGCGGTCGCTCGGCTTTCGGCAGGTCGAGCCAGGCGAGCACCTGTTCGACCCGGTCCTCGAACGCGAACCCCTTGTCGTAGCGATGCCAGTAGGAAGGCCGATGCCCGGCGATCTCGGCCTCGGTCCCCGGCCAGAACATCGCCGCCGATCGCACCCCCTGCTTCTCCGCCGTCACCCAGATCGGCTCCCCACCCCACCACCGCGTATCCTCGACCGCCGCCCGGTCGCCCAAGTGGAACTCGCCACCGATCGCGACGTCGAACATGTTGTTGGACACGATCCCGTTGTGCCCCGGGTAGAGACCGGTCGCGAGGGCGTAGTGGCAAGGGAACGTCTTCGAAGGGAAGACCGGGATGAGCCCCTCGGCGCGGACCCCGCGCGCGGCGAGATCACCGATGGTCGCCGCCTCCGGCCAGTCGACGTAGTCCCAGCGAAAGCCGTCGAGCGAGACCAGAATGAGAGTCGCTTCGGAATCGCCCACGCCCGCCTCGTGAGCGACCGGCGGCGAACCGGTCACGCAGCCGCCCAGCCACAAGGCTGCCGAGAGTGCGATTGCCCAAGATCTCGACTTCATCTCATCCTTCTCCCAGGCGGAGTGTAGTCGAAGCTCCAGGCTCCGAGTTAGACGTCGCGCCGCGCGCCGCCCGGGAGCCGGATTGCACGGTGCGCACCGGTGAACGATGATTGGGCTCCAGGACGGATGCGGGACCTGAGCGTGACGACCTCCAAGCGAGAGCTGCGGACCGAACTGCGGCGCCGGCTCCAGGCGCTCGACGGCGAGACCGTCGAGGCCGTCGCCGAGACCCTCGCCGAGCGCACGCTCCGGCTGCCGGAGCTCGCCGAGGCTCGACGAGTGCTGATCTGCTTCTCGTTCGGGGTCGAGCCGGGCACCGGGCCGCTCGCCCGGCGGCTCGCCGAAAGGCGGTGCGAGCTGTTCGTGCCGCGAGTCGATCCCGAGCGACCGATTCTCACCGTTCACCGCCATGGGTGCGAGCTCGAGCGGCTCCCCTTCGGCCTCGAGCAGCCGGTCGCCGGCACCCCCGAGGTCGATCCGTCCACTCTCGACCTCGCGATCCTCGTCGGCCTCGGCTTCGACCGGCGCGGCTATCGCTTGGGCCACGGCCGAGGCCACTTCGATCGCTTCCTCGCGACGACTCGGGTCCCGGCGGTCGGCTATGCCTACGAGGCGCAGATCCGCGACCGGCTCCCGGTCGAGGAGCACGACGTCGCCATGGCCGCGGTCGTCACCGAGGAGCGGGTCTACCGACCTCCCGGGTCCCCGGTCACGCCACCCAGATCGTCTTGATGTTGACGAACTCGTGGATTCCGAACGGACCGAGCTCCCGACCGTAGCCCGACTCCTTGACGCCGCCGAACGGTAGCCGCGGGTCGGAGCGCACGAAGTCGTTGACGAAGCAGCAGCCGGCCTCCAGCCGCTCGCGGGCGATGGCCCGGGCTCGCTCGCCGTCGGACGAGAAGACCGCCGCCCCGAGGCCGAAATCGCTGTCGTTGGCGACCCGTACGGCCTCCTCCTCGTTCGCCACCGGGATGATCGCCGCCACCGGACCGAAGAGCTCCTCTTCGTAGGCCGGCATGCCGGGCCGGACATCGGTGAGCACGGTGGCCGGATAGAACGCCCCCGGGCCCTCGGGGATCTCACCTCCGAGCAGGCAACGCGCCCCGGCTTCGAGACTCCCCGCCACCTGCCAGTGCAGCTCGTCGCGCAAGTCCGCTCGCGCCTGGGGGCCGAGGTCGACCCCTTCACTCCGCGGATCGCCCATCCTCTGTCTCGACATCAGCTCGACGAAGCGTCGCTCGAACTCTTCGCGGCGGCTGTCGACGACGACGAAGCGCTTCGCCGCGATGCAGCTCTGCCCGTTGTTGATCATTCGGCTCGTGACGCACCTCTCCACCGCCGAGGTGAGGTCGGCGTCGTCGAGAATGAGGTACGGATCGCTGCCGCCCAGCTCGAGCACCGTCTTCTTGAGGGCGGCGCCCGCTTGGGCGGCCACCATCTTGCCGGCTTCGGTCGAACCGGTGAGGGTCACGGCTCGCACCCGCGGATGCTCGATCACCCCTCGGACCTGACCGCGCTCGATGACGAGCGTCCGGAAGAGGTCGGCGGGAAAGCCCGCCTCGCCGAGGATCCCCTCGATCGCGAGGGCGCAGCCGGTGACGTTCGACGAGTGCTTGAGCACCCCGGCGTTGCCGGCCACGAGCCCCGGCGCCGCGAACCGAAACACCTGCCAGAAGGGGAAGTTCCACGGCATCACCGCCAGCACGACGCCGAGCGGCTGGTAGGAGACGAAGCTCTCGCCGGCGTCGGTCTCGACCGGCTCGTCGCGCAGGAACGCGGCGCCGTTCTCCGCGTAGTAGTCACAGACCCAGGCGCACTTCTCGGCCTCGGCCACGCCCTGCGCCAGCGGCTTGCCCATCTCGACGGCCATCAGCTCGGCCAGCTCGCCGGCGCGCGCGAGCAGCAGCTCGCCGGCGCGCGCGAGCAGCCGAGCGCGGGTCTCGAAATCCGTCTCCCGCCAGCCCTGGAAGGCGTCGTGAGCCCGCTCGACGATCGTCCGGCACTCCTCGTCGGTGATCGTCTCGTGGGTCGCGACGACCTCCGCGGTAGCCGGGTTCACGCTCTCGAGGGTCATGTCCGCGATTACTCGCCCGGAACCGGGAAGCCGCGGTCCCGCATCAGCGCTTCCATCTGCGCGTCGCGGCCACGAAAGGCCCGGTAGGCGTCCGCCGGGTCGACGGCGTTGCGCACCGAGAACAGGTGATCGACGAGCTTCTTCGCCAACTCCTTGTCGTAGTAGCCGCCCGGAGCCCCCTCGAACGCCTCCGCCGCATCCGCGGTCAGCACGTCCGCCCACATGTAGCCGTAGTAACCGGCCGAGTAGCCCTCACCCGAGAAGATGTGCCCGAAGTGGGGGCTGCGATGCCGCATCACGATCTCCCCGGGCATGCCGAGCTCGGCGAGCGCCTTCTTCTCGAAGGCGTCCGGGTCGAGGCCGGTCGGATCGGTGGTGTGGAACCTCATGTCGACCAAAGCCGACGCCAGATACTCGGTCGTCGAGAACCCCTGGTTGAAGGTGTCGGCGTTCTTGATCTTGGCGACGAGCTCGTCGGGGATCGGCTCGCCGGTCTCGTGGTGGACGAGGAAGCTGTCGATCACCTCGTCGGTGAGCAGCCAACGCTCGAGCAGCTGAGATTGAAACTCGGTGTAGTCGCGCACCCCGCCGTTGAGCGTCGGGTAGTCGACTTGTGACGACAGGAAGTGGAGGGCGTGGCCGAACTCGTGAAACAGCGTCCGCGCGTCGTCCCAGGAGATCAACACCGGCTCGCCCGCGGGCCCCTCGATGAAGTTCGAGTTGTTGGAGGCGAGGACGGTCTGCTTGCCGTCGAAGGTCTCGTGGCTGCGGTAGGTCGTCGCCCACGCGCCCGAGCGCTTGCCGGGACGCGCGTAGGGATCGAGGTACCAGAGGCCGACGTGGCTGCCGTCGCTCTTCTTCGTCACCTCCCACACGTTCACGTCCTCGTGGAAGACCGGCACCGTGCCTTGGGCCACCGGGGTGAAGGCGAAATCGAACAGCTCCGCGGCGACGAAGAACATCGCCTCGCGCAGCTTGTCGAGCTGCAGGTACTGCTTGACCTCGTCGGAGTCGAGATCGTACTTCGCCTGCCGTACCTTCTCGGCATAGAAGCGGTAGTCCCAAGGCTCGATCGTGATGCCGGCACCTTCGGCATCGGCGATCGCCTGCATGTCGGCGACCTCCTCGGCTACCCGTGCGATCGCCGCCGGCCACACCGTCTCCATCAGCTCGAGGGCGTTCTCCGGGTTCTTCGCCATGCGGTTCTCGAGCCGCCATTGGGCGTAGTTGTCGTAGCCCAGCAGCTTCACCCGCTCGTCGCGCAGCTGGAGGATCTCCGTGATGAGGGCGTTGTTGTCGTGCTCGTCCGCGTTGTCGCCCCGCGAGTAGTAGGTGCGCCACACCTTCTCGCGCAGGTTGCGCTCGGTCGAGTAGGTGAGAAACGGGTCCATCGACGAACGGGTGTTGGTGATCGCGTACTCACCCTCTCGATCCCGCTCGGCGGCGCCCGCCGCCGCGGCCTGGGCGAACGACTCCGGCAACCCGCCGAGCTGTTCGCCGTCTAGGTAGGTCACGTAGCCCTCTTCGTCGGCCAGCACGTTGTTGGCGAACTTGGTGTGGATCTCGGCGAGCCGCTGGTTGATGTCTGCGTAGCGCTTCTTGGCGTCACCCTCGAGGGTCGCGCCGTTGCGGGCGAAGTTGTCGTAGATCAGCCAGACGAGCCGCTGCTCGTCGGGGCGCAGGGTCTTCATCTCGTCACTCTCGTAGACCGCCTTGATGCGAGCAAACAGCGCCTCGTTCTGGGTGATCTTCGACTGGAACTCGGAGAGCTTCGGCGCCATCTCCTGCTGAATCTCGCGGAACTCCGGCGTCGACAGGTTTCCGCTCCAGATCCCCCAGTAGGTGAACACCCGGTCCAGATCGCGTCCCGAGCGCTCCATTTCGAGAATCGTGTTCGCGAACGTCGGCGGCTCGGGATTCGCGGCGATCTCGTCGACCTCCGCGAGGCTCATCTCCATCCCGCGCTCGAGCGCCGGCTTGAGCTCGGCGAGATCCATCGCGTCGAATGCGGGAACGCCACCGTACGGCCCTTGCCATTCGGCCATCAGTTTGTCGCCGGTTGCCTCGACGTCGGCTGCCGGAGTCTCTACCTGTGCATTGCACCCCACGGCGGTCGTCATGGCGACGAGCACCGCGAGGTTTCTGAGTCGGTCGGACATACTTTCATCTCCTCTTCGGGTTCCTTCCGCGTCGCCCGCGAAGGCGAATGGCGGTTCGATCTCTGGATCGAGGAATCGGACCTCGAGAATCGAGATCCATCTGGGCTGGACGCCCTCACCGTGGATCCTCTCCAAGGGGAGATACGGCCAAGGCGCCACAAAGTTGGAATCTCATCGTAGCCCAAAGCACGGCCGGAGGCGAGATCGACCGCGTGGCTCGCTGCGGTCGCTCAGCCGTCGCCGACGAGCCCCGCGAGCTCGCGACGGAGCCGAGCCATTTCGCTAGCGTCCTCGCTGTCGTAGTAGCCGCGGATCCGGCGCTTCGAATCGACGAGCACGAACTTGAGCGAGTGCCCCAACGGCAGATCCTGGGCCGCGAGCAGAAACTCCTTCTCCGACAGCCGCACCACCTCCTCGACCGGCGCCCGGGCAAAGATCCAACGCCGCGGGTCGGCCCCCCATTCCCGGGCGTAGGCGCGCAGCACCTCGACGGTGTCGACCTCCGGGTCGGTCGACACCGACAGAAACCGGACGCGGTCGTCGCCGGCGAGCTCGTCGTGGAGCTCCTTCATCCGGGCGGTCATCAGCGGACAGGCCATCTGGCACGAGGTGAAGATGAAGTCGACGACGTGGACCCGGTCGTCGAGCGCGCTCTCCGAGATGTGCTCCCCGCGGCTCGTCTCGAGCTCCAGCTCCTCGATCTCGGCGAACACGGGAAGCTCGTCGACCGGCAGGCAGGCGGCGAGCGCCGCGGCCGCGATCCACAGCCAGGATGTAGGTCGTCGTCGCATTCGATCTTCTCCCACTCGTCGAGGTCGGCCCCTCGCGACGCGGCGGAGCCTATCCAACTTCGGCCCGCTCGTGGGGTCGCGATCGAAGGATCTCGCGCCCCGCGCCATCTATTCCTAGCGCGCGCAATGAGTCAGCCACAACCAGTCCAACGATCCTGAAAGTGAATCGAGAGGAGAAGACCTGATGAACCGAAGCACCCAACCGAACGCTCTTTGCGCGGCACTGGCCGCCGTTGCGCTGCTCGCGGCCCCGGCCTTGACGGCGCAGGCCGAAGGCGGCGAGATGCCGTTCTCCGTCTCCGAGCTCTACTTCGAGCTCAACGACACCGATGGCGATCTCGGCTTCCACGGCCTGATCGACGGCGAGCCCTGGAAGAAACTCGAGATCGAGGGGCCCGACGAACGGCTGCTTGCGCTGATTCGGCTCCGTTCGCAGCTGCGTCGCCAAGGGTTGACCGAGCTCTTCTTCGAAAGCGCCGAGCCCAACTTCGATGACCTCCCACCGGAGGTGTTCTTCGCCCGCTTCCCGGAAGGGACCTACGAGATCGAGGGGATCACCCTCGAAGGCAAGGAGCTCGAGAGCGAGACCGAGATCACCCACCTGCTGCCGGCGCCGGTCGACAACTTCACCGTCAACGGCGAAGCGGTCCCCGAGGACTGCGACGAGGGTCCCGTCCCCGAGGTCACCGCGCCGTTCACCATCGACTGGGATCCGGTCACCCTCTCCCACCCCGAGCTCGGGCGCACCGACGAGCCGATCAAGGTCGTGCGCTATGAGGTCATCGTCGAGCGTGAGGAGCCGACCCTCGTCAAGTACACGATTCTGCTGCCGCCCGACGTCACCGAAGTGGAGATCCCGGGCGCCTCGATCACGCCCGGCGACGAGGTCAAGGTCGAGGTGCTGACCCGCGAAGAGAGCGGCAACCAGAGCGCCACCGAGAGCTGCTTCGAAGTCGGAGAGTAACCCTGAGACTCTCCCTGCGTCACCGGGCCCCACTCACCGTCGACGACATCCCGTCGGTCGAGTGGGGCCCGCTCTCTTCCCCCGACGGCGGAGGTACCCGCGCTTCGCTCGCCGCCGTCCTCGGACTGTTCGCCGGCCTCGCGATCGCCGCTCCGGGCTCGCTCGCCGCCGAGGAGGCCCTCCCTCGAGGCGAAGCAGCGAACGCCCGGGCGGCTCTTCTCGTCACCAGCGACGGCGAGCTCCTGACGATCCGCGCCCACCGCGTTGCGCTCGACGACGTGCTCGCCGGGATCGCGCTGCTCACCGGCCTCGAGATTCACCGCGAGTGGCCCCTCCACGAGCTCCGCACCCTTGCGCTGCACCGAGTCTCGCTGCGACAAGCGCTCGATCGGCTCCTCGACCAGCGCAACTTCGTGCTGCGCAGTCGACGAGGCTCGCCCGCCGAGCTCTGGATCTACGCCGGCGACGCTGGGAACGGGGCCGCGGCGGCTCCCGCGCCCTCCTCGGCGGATTGCGCCGCCGGCGCCGCGATCGCGGCGACCGCTCTCGACGAGTGCCCGGGGTCAGCCGACGCCGACCCCACCCTCGCCGACGATCCGGCGCGACGCCTCGAGGCGGTCGAGGAGCTCGCCGATCTCGCGGCAGGCGATGCCGAGACGCTCGCCCGCCTCGCCGAGATCGCCATCTCCGACCCCGCTCGCGCGGTTCGTGAGGAGGCGATCTACGGCCTCTCACAACTGGGAGACTTGAGCCTCCCGTTTCTCGAGCAGGCCCTCGCCGACCCCGACGCGAAGGTCCGCAGCGCCGCGGTCGAAGCCGTCGTCGACGTCGGTGGTGAGGCCTCGGCCTGGGCTCTCGGCGACCTTCTCGACTCGGCGGATCGGCCTCTGCGCGAGCAGGCGGTCTACGCCCTCGCCGAGATCGGCGGGGAGGTGGCGTTCGTGCTCCTCGAGCGCGCCCTCGTCGACCCGCAGCCGGAGGTCCGCGACGTCGCCGCCGAGCTCTTGGGCGAGCTGCTCGTCGATACCCCCGAGCGCTAGCCCGGTTCGCCGTCGCCGCCGGCGACTCCGTGTGCCGACATCGTCACGTTCGGATATCCTCGGACCATCGAGCGTGCGCCAAGGCGGCCACCGAATCCATCACCGACTCGGGAGAACCAGAGAGATCATCGACTCCAAGGCCTACCTCGGCGCCTTCGTGGCATTCCTGATCCTCGACGGAACCTGGTTGGGCGTCATCGCCAAAGGGTTCTACGCCGACCAGCTCGGCGATCGCCTGCGGCGCAACCCCAACATGCTTGTCGCCGGCGTCTTCTATCTGGTTTACGTCGCCGGTATCGTCTTCCTGGCGGTCGAACCCGGCCTCGCGGCTCGCGCCTGGAAGACCGCGGCGCTCCACGGTGCCGTGCTCGGTTTCGTCGCCTACGGCACCTACGACATGACCAACTACGCCACCCTCGAGGGGTGGCCGGTCAAGGTCGTCGTCGTCGACCTGGTCTGGGGCACCCTGCTGACCGCGATCGCCGCGACGGCGGGCTTCTGGGCGGCGGGCGTCGGTGCCTGAATCTCTCTCGACCCCGGCCGCGACCGCCGAGGGGAGCACCCGCGGCGAGCCGGCGCGTTAGGATCGACGCCGTCACCGACCACCAACCCACGACGACGAGGACTCTCCATGGCGACCTTCATCGTTTTGCTCGACTACACCGATCAGGGGATCCGGGAACTTCGGGATTCGCCGCAGCGCGCCGACGCCTTCAACCAGTACGCGGAACGCGCCGGGGTGAAGATCCACAGCCAGTACTGGACGATCGGGAGCCACGACGGACTCTTCATCATGGAGGCGCCCGACGACGAGGTGGCGGCCTCCGTGCTCCTCCACCTCGGTGCCGGCGGCAACGTCCGCACGACGACCCTGCGCGCCTTCGACTGGGCCGAGGCGCAGGAGCTGATCGACGCCGACCCCCGCTAGCACCGATCCAGCCGCGACGAGTCCCGGCTTCGACCGGCCTAGAACAGGATCGTCAACGCGCCGACGACGAGCACGATGCAGCCGGCCAGGCAGCACAGGCCGCACAGCACACCGCAGATCAGCTTGGTCATCTCGAAACTCCTTTCCGGCCTCTGGTCTTCCGCCGGTGGTTGCTTGTCTCTCTTGCTCTCCCCTTGCGTACGCTCGCGCCCCGATCGAGGTTTTCGGTGCCGGCACCGAAGTCCGGGTTGAGAGTCCACCCTCTTTCCCGGAGCCGGTCGGCTACACTCTCGCCGGCATCACCTGAATCGCGATCTCACTGAGATCGCGATCTCCCGGGAGCTCGATATGCGTCTACCGTGGTGGGCTTGGGTCCTTCTCGTTGTCGCGGTCCTCTTCTTCTTCTTCGTTCGCGCCTCGAAGGTCTGGCGGGCGACGATCCGCGCCGAGCTCGCCGACTACCTTGCCGAGCACGCCCCGGAGCTCGAGGTCGAGGTCAGCGGGGAGCGCGAGCTGACGATCCGCCAACGCGGTTCCGGCGCCGCGGGCACCCTCTATCTCAACAACCTCCTGACCGAGGCCGCGCGCCTCGAGAACGAGGACACCGAGGGACGCGAGCTGCTCTATCGGACGCTCCTCGGCACCATTCGGGAAGGAGCCTCGGCCCTCGAGCTCGATGCCGAGCGCGATCTCGCTCGCCTGCGCCCGCGGCTCCTGACCGCGCTCGACATCGAGAATTTCGAAGCTCAGATCGAATCGCCCGTACCGGCCGTCTCCTTCGGCGTTCCGGGGCTCTTCGCCGTCTCCGTGCTCGACAGCGAAAACAGCGTCGTGCATCTGCGCCGAGACGACCTTGCCAAGCTCGGGCTCACCAGCGACGAGGCGCTCGAGATCGCCAAAGACAACTTCCGCGACACACTGCCGGCCGAGATCGTCCACCGCACCCTCGAGCAGGGAGCGACCACCGTCGTCAAGAACATGGACACCTACGACGCCGCACGGCTGCTCCTCGTGCCCGACCTGCTGGCCTCGGACCAACGGATCGTCGCTCTCGTCCCCGACCGCGACACCCTCGCCCTCGCCCCGGTTCCCGCCGACGGCGACTGGACCTCCCTGCGAAGACTCGCCAAGAACGCCGCGGGAGAGCCGCTCTGGACCCGACCGATCCTCGTCCAATCGACAGGCTTCACCCCGGTCGAATGAACCAGGCTCGGGTCGCGCCGTGGAAGCGGGTGCTGGGCTGGGCGAGTGTGCTGGTCTCGGTCGCCCTCGGCGTCACGGTGGGGGTCTTCCTGATGGGCGGCCCCGACGCCGCTACCGCGCCCGAGATCACCGACGAGCAGACCAGCTGCTTTCTCTGGGCCCTGCCGATCCTCGGGGTGTTCTTTCTGCTGCTCGGCGCGGCCGCCTGGGCGCTCGGCTACGTCTCGAACGGACTGGTCTTCACCTTCGCCGCCGCCCCCGTGTGGCTCGCCTTCAAGCGCCGCATCTGGGTGCTCAACATCGCCGTCCAGACCTGCCTCGTCGTCGGCTTCGGCTTGCTCGTGGCGCGGGTGGTCGGTCCGCTGCTGCTGAGCTGGGGCGTCCAGGGCACCGGCGCCTTCGTCTTCCCCAGCATCTTCGGCTTTCTCGGCCTCTACGCCGCAATGCTCCCGATCAACCTCTGGGCCGGCCTCGAGTGCCCGTTGATCCTCCGCTCGCTCGACGCCAAGGGCCGGGGCGGCCCTCGCGACCCCGCCGCCGTGCTCGGCATCTCCGACGCCACCCAGAGCGCGATCCGCAAGTTCTTCGCCCCCCAGGATGACGTCGGCGTCATCGCGCTCGAGCCCGAGGAGCTCGTCTTCCACGGCGAGAAGGCACAGCTGCGGATTCCTCGCCGCGATCTCCGGATCACCCGCGAAGGCGACGCCGGCAACACCGCCGGGCTCTTCGGCATCAGCCACGTCGTGCTGCGCTACTCCTCCGACGGTGCCGACCGGGCCGTGCGGCGGCATCCGATCGGGGACCTGACCATGGGGCGCTACCGGCGAGCGACGGATGCACTGGAGAGTCGGCTGGGAGTCTGGGTTCGGGGTTCTGAGTTTTCTGGTGGGTAGGTGGCGGGCGGGACCGGCCTGTCCGAGATCTGGCCGCGCGGTCGCGGTCAGATCTAGTCGCCTGGTTCTTCAATCCTCGATTCGGCCGCAACCGCAAGCCAAAGGCCCAAGCCGCTCAATGAGTGAAGGGCGCATCTTCCGCCATCGTGGATCTGGAATCGCGGGATGACGACCTATCCCGGCGTGCGCTAAGAGCCGATCCTCAAATACGTCCGCTGGATCAGGATCCGCCTGCTCCTATTCCTTCAGGAGTCTCTCGACATCGCGGCTGCTCCAGCTCATGTGAAGGAGAGCTCCTCGGATCTACCTGGGGCACCTTCGGTCTGCAGTTTCGCGGCCTTACAGCCCGGCTTCTTCACCGAAGAGGGCGCCGGGACTTTCCTCTACCGCGTCCAGGGCTTCGACGTGGGACTGAGACGTGCTCTCCACTCATGGCAGCCCCGGTGCGGTAGAGTGCCTGCGTCCTACACCCACGGAGCTGTCAGGAGGGGCACAGAATGAGCGGAAGAGTCATTGGAGCACTCGTTGCAGTTTGCCTGCTGGCCGCGGTCGGCCAGGCGCAGGAGACCGACGCTGAGAGGCAAGCTCGCCGTGAGAGCCTGAGGAACGGCCCCAAAGTCCAAGCTCGCCAGGTGAGTGGCAAGCCCGAAGGCACCGGCACGGTGCAGTACGACCCAGGGGGTCCACCCGACGCGCTGCTCAGTAACGCCTCGGCGACCTACCTCTTCGGCAACCTCTTCAACTCGCAAAGTGGTAGCCCGCTCAACTCGGGCACGATCACCGGGCTGTCCTGGTACCAGGGAGCCTTGCCCTCTGCCGTCCCGGTCCTTGCGCCTTTCTCGGCTAGCCCCATCTTTGCTGTCCTCGCGGTCGGCACTGCATCGACATTCAACAGCATAAATGTTTCGGTTGCTGTGCCCGGCAGTTTCTTTGGCGGTGTGGCGGCACCCACCGGTACTGCCTTTGCCAGCGTCGGCATGCGCTCGGCCTCGACCAACGGCCAGGGCTTCCACGGCCTTCAACGGGACTTCTACGGTGGGGTCATCCTCCCTATGCCAACCACTAACGTGATGTTCCGAGTCTCCGGCAACATCATCATCCCCGTCGAGCTGCTCGAGTTCGAGGTCGATTAGCGAATTCTCCGCAGCGGGGCAGGGCCGAGGGCATCGTGGCCACCGTGGTGGACGTGCCCGGAATCACCGCCCCGGCGAGACCCGCGGTCGGAGGTGCTCAACCTGATTCGCGAGCAGCTCCCGCCGTTCTGGAAGCCGTCGGCGTGTGGGCCAAGCCACCTTCTCGGGTAGTGCGCCGCGAGGCACTGCCGGCGTAACCTAGCCACAGCTCCGACAAAGGCACACCTAGCGAAAGCTAGAGCCGCAAAGCCACGGGTCCTCGCTTCCTCCGTGACGGCCAGTCCGCTGCGAAGGCCCCCCAAGACCGCCGGGCCGCCGTGGGCAGTCGACCTGCAGGGAGGAGGCTTTGGCAGGATGAGAGCGAAACCAGAAGGAGACACCGGTCGTAGAGGAGGCGCCTCAGAGTGGCAGAGTGGGCAGACGACTGCCCTCCTTAGGTCCAGCCAGACGAAGAACATGCTCCTCACTTTGATAGTGATGATGGTTTTTGTGTGCCTGGCCCCAAGTCAGGCCGCGGCGGCCGAGACGAGGAGCCTCGCCGATCTCGGCATGGCGCACCAGGCGCTGGTATCTGCGGGGCTTGGCTCCGCGGACGATAGCTACCACGCCCGGGGTGAGGGTGAGGGCTTCCTTCTCGCCAGCCCAGCTCAGGGGCTCACAGCTTCGCTCGGTCGCGCCGGCGTCGAGATGAGGGGATCGAACGGAGCCGTGGGGATGCGGCTTCTCCGCTGGGGGTGCGAGTCGGCTGTCGCCCCGGCCGCCGGCTGGCGCGCCTCAGCCGAGGCCAACCGCGTCGAGTTCGCATGGGAGGGGATCACCGAGTGGTACATCGCCGGGCCGCTGGGCGTCGAGCAGGGCTTCACGGTCGCGGACCCTGCGGACAACTGCGAGGCGGCTGGCGAGCTGTTGATCGAGCTGGCGGTCGCCGGCCCGGCGGTGCTCGGCGGGGACGGGCGGTCGCTCGACTTCCCCGAGGCGGGGCTACGCTATCGTGGACTCGTCGCCGTTGACGCCACAGGCCGGGAGTTGCCGGCGCGCCTTGAGCTCGCCGGGCAGCGCCTAGGCATCCGCGCCGAGGTTGCCGCCGCCCGCTGGCCGGTGACCGTCGACCCGACCTTCGAGACCGCCAAACTCCTCGCCTCCGACGGCGCAGAAGACGACTATTTCGGCGGCTCCGTCGCCTTCTCCGGCAGCGCCGTCGTCGTCGGGGCTTGGGCCGACGGCGACAACGGCCTCAACAGTGGTTCGGCCTACGTGTTTACCGAGCCCGTCGGTGGCTGGGCCGGCACCCTCAACGAGAACGCCAAACTCCTGGCCTCCGACGGCGCCGCCGGCGACCACTTTGGCAACTCCGTCGCCGTCTCCGGCAGCACCGTCGTCGCCGGGGCTTGGGCCGACGACGACAACGGCAACCAAAGCGGCTCCGCGTACGTGTTTACCGAGCCCGTAGGCGGCTGGGCCGGCACCCTCAACGAGAACGCCAAGCTCCTGGCCTCCGACAGTGCTGCAGAGGACTATTTCGGCAACTCCGTCGCCGTCTCCGGCAGCACCGTCGTCGTCGGGGCTTTCGGCGACGACGACTACGTCCCCAACAGCGGTTCGGCTTACAAGTTTGCCGAGCCCGTCGGTGGCTGGGCCGGCACCCTCAACCAGAACGCCAAACTCCTGGCCTCCGACGGCGCCGTAGGCGGCCATCTAGGCAGCTCCGTGGCGGTCTCCGGCAGCCTTGTCATCGTCGGGGCTCCCGGTATCGACTCCAACGGTTCGGCCTACGTCTTCGACTCGTCAGTTTTCGCCGACGGATTCGAGTCGGGCGACACCACCGCTTGGTCGGAGACTGTGCCGTAGTGCGTACTTCTGGGAGCTAGTGCCGCAAGGACAACGGCTCTCTCAATGCTCAAAAAAGCGGAGGTCAGAATGCGAAGACGACGCTCCAGGACCTTCACCCTGCTCTTGCTGCTCGTCGCATCGGCTGTGAGTGCCCAGCCGATCATCACCGAGATCATCGACGAGACCGGCGATGGCACCAATGCGCTTAGTACCGCGGCCGGCGTGGCGGTGGATGGGACAGGCAACATCTACGTGACGGGGTTCAACAGCGCCAATGCCTTCAAGTTCACGCCCGGCGGCGTAATCACCGAGATCATCGACGAAACGGGCGATGGCACCAATCCGCTCCAAGACCCGTACGGCATCGCGGTGGACGGGTCGGAGAACGTTTACGTGGCCCCCTGGCCCTCCCACGCCTTCAAGATCACTTCCGGGGGCGTGATCACCGAGATCATCGACG
>CALZKB010000053.1 GCA_945787575.1 Thermoanaerobaculia bacterium
GGTCGCGAGCGCGATCCAAGCTTGGGGGTCGGCCAGCCAATCGAACATGGGGGAGACTCCGAACGGTGGAAACTAATCAGCGTCGGGGGCGAACGGGCGCCACTTCGCAGGATCGGGCGGCTTGCCGAGCAGGCTGACGACGACGAGGGCCAGCACCGACATGATGAACGCCGGGTAGATGATGTAGTCGTAGGCGGTGTCGGCGGTGATCTGGATGAAGCCCCAGTCCATGGTGTGGCCGGCGTTGACCCACAAGGCGAAGCCGATGGTCGAGAGGATTCCGGTTGCCACCGACACCATGCCACCGGCAGGGGTGGCCCGTTTCCACAGAAACGCGGCCAACAGCGCCGGGGTCACCGCCGCGCCGACCATGGTGTAGGCGTAGAGCGCCATCGCCAGGATGCTCCGGAACTGAGTGGTGATGAGCAGGGCGACACCCGCCAGGACGATGATCATGATCCGCTGGAAGGTGATCACCCTCTGCTCCGACGCCTCGGGATTGATGAAGCGCTGGTAAATGTCGCGCGCCAGGTTGGTCGACGGCACCATGAGGAAGGTGTTGGCGGTCGAGAAGATGATCGCGGCGCCGCCGATCAGGAGCAGGGCGCCGACGATCCACGGGAGGCCGGTGGCGCCGAGGGTGAGGATCACCGTCTCGCTCGCCGCCTGGCTGATGCCGCCGCCCTCCGCTTGAAAGGCCGGGTCGTTCCAGTACACGCCGGCGCCGAAGATGGCGACCGAGTCGAGCACGGTCTCGACCACGATGACGCCGACGATCATGAAGATCACGGCCCGCCGGGCGGTCGCGCCGTCCTTGGCCGACATGAACTTCTGGTAGATCGAGCTCTCGCCGAGGAGTAGCAGGAAGGTCGGCAGGAAGAGACCGATGGCGGAGGCCGCGCCGAAGGCGCCGAAGAGGGTGAAGTGGGTCTCGGGCAGGGTCGTCGTCAGCGTCTCCCAGCCGCCGGCGGCCTTCAAGGCGAAGGGGGCGGCGACGATCACGCCGAGGGTGATGAGGATGCCGTTGAACAGATCGAGGGCCACGATCGAGGCCATCCCGGCGACGATGGTGTAGGTCACCACCAGCAGGGCGATGATGATCTGGCCGTAGACCGGGTCGATGCCGGTCAGGATGTTGAGCAGTCTGCCGCCGCCGATGAACTGGTAACCGGCGATGGTGAGATAGGCGATGATGATGGCGATGGTGCCGAACACCCGCGAGGCGGCGTTGTAGCGCGTCTCCAGGATGTCGGGGACGGTGAACTGGGCGATCTTGCGCACCCGCGGCGCCAACCAGTAGACGATGGCGAGGCCGATCCAAGCGCCGGCCGACATCCACAGCGCCGAGAAGCCGTTGCGGAACGCCCGGCCGGCGCCGCCGAAGAGGCTGCCCGAGCCGATCCAGGTGCAGACCAGAGTGCCGACGAGGAAGGTCGCGGTCACCCCGCGGCCGGCGACCATGAAGTCCTCCTGCGTCTTGACGTCGCGGCCTTTGCGCACGCTGACGACGACGAGAAAAGCCAGGTAGATGCCTATCGCCCAGATCACGCGTGCGTCCTCCCTCGGAGTGTTCGGTCGAAACCCGCGCGAGGTTACCAAACAAGACGCCGAGAATCGGGCGACGGAGTCGGATCACCGCCAAGCCGGGCGAGCGCGAGGGCGCCGGAAGGCGATCGTGAGCGGCCGGGCGACATCGCGCTGACCCTCGGGCGCTACAATCGCGCCACCATCCGCACCCGGAGGATTCGATGAGCGAGAGCCAAGCCGCAGCGACGCCGTACGTGCCCGCCCACGCCACGACCACCGAGGTGACGATCCGCGCCCTGATCCTGGGGACGGTCCTCTCCATCGTGATGGGCGCCGCCAACACCTATCTCGGCCTCTATGCCGGAATGACGGTCTCCGCCTCGATCCCGGCGGCGGTGATCTCGATGGCGATCCTGCGCGGGATCCTGCGCAACGGCTCGATCCTCGAGAACAACATCGTGCAGACGATGGCGTCGACCGGCGAGAGCCTGGCGGCCGGGGTCATCTTTACGGTGCCGGCCCTGATCATGGTCGGCGCCTGGCAGAACTTCCAGTTCTGGCCGACGACTCTGATCACCATGCTCGGTGGCCTGCTGGGGATCGTCTTCATGGTGCCCATGCGCCGGGCGCTGATCGTCGACCGCCCCGATCTGATCTACCCGGAGGGGGTCGCCTGCTCGGAGGTGCTGATCGTCGGCGAGGAAGCGGGCCGCGACGATCACGCGGCGGCAAGCTCGCAGCTCGGCATCAGGGCGATCGCCGAGGGGGTCTTCGTGGGCGGGGTCTTCAAGTTCGTGCTCAACGGCCTGCACCTGGTGCACGAGACGGTCGAGACCGCCTTCGCCAAGGGGCGTTCGGTCTTCTACGCCGGGGCCGACATGAGCGTCGCGCTGCTCGCCGTCGGCTACATCGTCGACCTCCAGATCGCCTCTCTCATCACCCTCGGCGGAGTGATCGGCTGGGTCGTGATCCTGCCGCTCCTGGGCGCCCCGGGAGAGGGGGTCACCGCCCTCGACCACGCCTGGGACCTCTGGTCGGAGCAGGTGCGCTACGTCGGGGTGGGCACCATGCTTGTCGGCGGCCTCTACTCGATCTTCCAGGTCCGTAAGGGGATCGTCGCCGGCGTCAGCGGCCTGCGAGCGGTCAGTTCCGATCAGGCCAACGGCGCGGTTCCGCGCACCGAGCAGAACATCTCGATCATCGCTCTGCTGGCGATCTTCCTGCTGACGACGCTCGCCACCTTCGCGTTCTACGACTACCTCGTTCAGAACCACGGCATCGCCGCCCTCACCGCGATTCTCATGGTCCTGACGTCGTTTCTGTTCGTCGCCGTCGCGACCTACATCGCTGGCCTCGTCGGCTCCTCCAACTCGCCGGTCTCGGGAATGACGATCTGCGCCCTGCTGATCGCCGCCGGGGTGCTGCTCGCGCTCGGCATCAAGGGCGACTCGGCAATTCTCGCCACCCTCGGCATCGCCGGGGTCGTCTGCTGCGCCACCTGCACCTCCGGCGACGTCGCCCAGGACTTGAAGACCGGCCTGCTCGTCGGGGCGACGCCGAAGAAGCAGCAGTGGACGGAGATCTTGGCCTGCGTGGTCACCGCCTTCTGCTTCGCGCCGATCCTGACTCTGCTCCACAACGCCTATGGGATCGGTGAGGGCCTTCGAGCTCCCCAGGCCGCGCTCTTCGCCAGCCTCACCGAAGGGTTCTTCGGCGACGGCGACCTGCCGTGGAATCTGATCGGGATCGGCGGCGGCATCGGCATCGCCTTGATCGTCGCCAACCACTTCCTCGAGCGCTCGGGATCGAGCTTTCGGACCCACGTGATGCCGGTGGCCGTCGGCATCTACCTGCCGCTCTCGCTCGATATCCCGATCTTCGCCGGTGGGCTGCTGCGTTACTTCATGAAGCGGCGCGACGGAGCGGGAGATGAGGCGCGTGACAACGGGATCCTCTTCGGCTCCGGCCTGATCGCCGGCGAGGCGTTGATGGGCATCGGCCTCGCGGTCGTCGTCGCGTTCGTGACCACCCTTCCGCTCGAGTGGCTGCCGAGCGGCCTGACCAGCTCGTGGGTTCCCTCGATCGTGATCTTCGGTGCGGTGGTCTGGTACTTCAAGAAGTGGGCCGCCCGGAGCTGACCTTCACCTCTCGTCCCGCCCGTTCCCTCTTGACCGGTTTGGGGGGCGGCGGTATCCTCCCGCGGCCGCGGGTGGAAGCCCGTCAGGACCCGTCGGGGCGTAGCTCAGCCTGGTAGAGCGCACGGTTCGGGTCCGTGAGGCCGGAGGTTCAAATCCTCTCGCCCCGACCATCGCATGGCTACTCTTGCAGCCGCCCCGAGGCGGCCACGGGAATCCGTCGGACGCGGACCGGAGCATCGACCCGACGACAAACCGATCGGGGGCGGGAGTCCGCCGGCTACGCGGCTCGGCCACGAAAGGCCTGAGGTAGACTCGACGCCTCCGTATACCGATGTCTGCCGAGGGAGTACCGATGCCGATCACGACCCTGACCGAGATGTTCCTGGAGGGGCTCAAGCACGACAAACCTGACTGCTTTCTCTCCAAGGTCGATGGAGACTACGTGCCGCTCTCCAGCCGCGACTTCTACGACGGGGTCCGACGGATCGCCGCGGCGCTCACCGCGTTCGGAGTCGAGCGCGGCGACCGGTTGGCGCTGATGGCGGAAAACGGTACCCACTGGCCGACGGTCGATTACGCGACCCTCTGCGTCGGCGCCATCGTCGTGCCGATCTACCCCACGCTCACGCCCGATCAAGCCGCCTACGTCGCCAACGACTGCGGCGCCGAGATCGTCTTCGTACAGGGTGCCGAGCGCTATCAGGGCTTCCTCGACGAGCGGGCGGACATTCCCCGCGTCCGGCAGTTCGTCGTCATCGACGACGACCACGACTCTTCGGATACGGTCTCCTTCGCGAAGCTCCTGACCGACACCGAGCCGATGAGCGAGGAGGCGTTCGAGGCCTCGGCCCGTCGATCGAAGCCCGAGGAGCTCGCGACCTTCATCTACACGAGCGGCACCACCGGCAACCCCAAGGGAGTGATGCTCTCCCACCGCAACCTCACGACCAACCTCCTCTCGGCCTCCAAGGCGATCGAGATCGAGGCGAGTCACACCGGACTCTCCTTCCTGCCGCTGTCCCACTCGTTCGAACGGCTCGTCGACTACATCTACTTCTACAAAGGGGCGACCATCGCCTACGCCGAATCGGTACAGTCCGTTGCCCAGAACATGCTCGAGGTGCGGCCCCACTTCTTCGTATCGGTCCCGCGCGTCTACGAGAAGGTCATCAACAAGGTCCGGGAGAACGTCGCCACCGCGCCGGCGCTGCGCCGGAAGATCTTCGCTTGGGCGGAGAAGGTCGGCCGCGCCTCGCTCCCCTGGCGGCTGAAGCGCGAATGGCCGCCGGGCTGGCTCGGACTCAAGCTCAAGATCGCCGACAAGTTGGTGTTCTCGAAGATCCGGGAGCGCCTCGGCGGTCGCTTCGAGTCGGCGACCTCGGGCGGAGCGCCCCTGGCCCGCGACATCGCCGAGTTCTTCTGGGCCGCCGGGATCGAGATCTACGAGGGGTACGGTCTGTCGGAAACCTCGCCGGTCCTGACCGTCAACTCGCCCTTGAAGGTCAAGCTCGGAACGGTGGGGACCGCGATCGAGGGCGTCACGCTCGAGATCGCCGAGGATGGCGAGATCCTCGCCAAGGGACCCAACGTCCTCCAGGGCTACCACAACCTGCCGGAGGAGACCGCCAAGGCGATCGACGTCGACGGGTGGTTTCACACCGGCGACATCGGCGAGATCGACGACGAGGGGTTCTTGAAGATCACCGATCGCAAGAAGGAGATCATCGTCAACGCCTACGGAAAGAACGTCGCCCCGGCGCCGATCGAGAACCAGCTCAAGGTCAGCCGCTTCATCGAACAGGTCGTCGTCATCGGCGACCGCCGCAAGTTCCTCTCCGCGCTCGTCGTTCCCGACTTCGAAGCGCTCGGCAACTGGGCTGCCGTCACGGGGCTTCCCGACGACCGCGCCGCCTTGCTGGCCGACCCCAGGACAAGAAGCCTCTACGAGGCGGAGATCGAAAAGGTCAACCAAGACCTGGCGAAGTACGAGATGGTCCGCGCCTTCGAGCTTCTGCCCTCGGAGTTCACGATCGAGACCGGTGAGCTCACTCCGACGCAGAAGGTGAAACGCCGGATCATCACCACCAAGTACGCCGAGGTGATCGACTCCATCTACGAGCGGGCCGGCGACTGATCCCGTTCACCGACCCGACGGAAACTCTCCTGCCTTGACGTCCGCCCTGCAGCTCCACGACCCCGACGAGGGGCTCGCCTGTCTGGTCGTCGACGCACCCGACGCCAAGGTCAACGTGATCGGCCGCGCTCTCGTCGAAGAGCTCGAAGCGATGCTCGACGAGCTCGAAGGGCGCACCGACATCGCTGCGCTGGTTCTGCTCTCGGGCAAGCCCCGGAACTTCATCGCCGGCGCCGACCTCGACGCCATCGAAGACGTCACCGAGCCCCGAGAGGTTGCCGAGGCCGTACGGCTCGTCCAAGGGCTCTACTCCCGGTGGCAGCGGCTGCCGTTTCCGACCATCGCCGCCATCGAGGGCGCCTGCCTGGGCGGCGGCACCGAGTGGGCCTTGGCGTCGGACCACATCGTAGTCGCCAACCGGCCCGATCTGCGAATCGGCCTGCCCGAGATCCGGCTGGGGATCCTGCCCGCCTGGGGCGGCTGTACCCGGCTCCCCGCGAAGATCGGTCTCACGGCCGCCTTGGACATCATTCTCGCCGGCAAGAGCGTCAATGCGTACAAGGCGTTCAAGACGGGCCTCGCCGATGCGCTGATGCCGCCGGCGTCGTTCCTCCACCACGTCCGCGACTTCGCCCGCCAGGTGATGGCCGGCAAGCCGCCCGGTAAGCCCCGCGAGCGCGGGATCAAAGAGGCGTTGCTCGAGAAGAACCCGATGGGACGCAAGATCGTCTTCGACCAGGCGCGCAAGCAGGTGCTCAAGACGACCGGCGGCAACTATCCGGCTCCGCTCAGAGCGCTCGAAGTGGTCAAGGTGGGAGTCGAGGATGGAGCCGAGGCGGGGCTCGCTGCCGAAGCGCGCGGCATCTCGGAGCTTGCGGTCTCGCGGGAAAGCAAGAGCCTCGTCCACGTCTTCCGCCTGATGGAAGGGACGGCCAAGGGCACGATGCACCACGACATCGATCGCACCGCGGTCTTGGGAGCCGGGGTCATGGGCGGCGGCATCGCCCAGCTCTTGGCCCACCGAGCCTCCCTGCCGGTCCGTCTCAAGGACCTCGGCGCGGAGCCGCTCGCCCAGGGGATGAGCCACGCGGAGGCGCTATTTGCCAAGCTCGTCCGCCGACGCCGATTGACGAAACCGCGAAGTCTCCAGAAGATGAACCTGATTCGGCCGACGCTCGACTATCGCGGATTCGAGGCCGTCGACCTGGTGGTCGAAGCGATCGTCGAGCGCCTCGATATCAAGCAGAAGGTGTTCGCCGAGCTCTCCCGGATCGTTGCCCCCGATACGATTCTCGCCTCCAACACCTCTTCGCTGTCGATCGAGGCGATCGCCCGCGACACCGAGCACCCCGAGCGGGTCATCGGCATGCACTTCTTCAACCCGGTGCACAAGATGCCGCTGGTCGAGATCGTCGTGAGCCCCGACACCTCGCCAGCGGTCACCGAGACGGTCGTGGCGCTATGCGAGCGGCTCAAGAAGACGCCGGTGGTCGTCCAGGACGGTCCCGGCTTCCTCATCAACCGGCTGCTCATGTTCTCGATGGCGGAGGCGTTGGCCCTCCTCGAAGAAGGCGTCACGATTCCAGCCCTCGATCGGGTGATGAAGGGGTGGGGGATGCCGATGGGACCGATCACCCTCACCGACGAGGTCGGCCTCGACGTCGCGACTCACGTTGCCGGGATCCTCACCGACGCCTTCGGCGACCGGTTACGGGTGCCGGAGTGGATCGGGCGGATGGTGGAAGACGGCCGTCTCGGAGCGAAGGTCGGCAAGGGGTTCTACCGCTACGAGGGATCGAAGCGAGGGGACGTCGACCCCGCCGTCTACCCTCTCCTGGGACTCGACGCCAAAGAAGAGAATCCGGATCCGCAGGAGGTCGGGCACCGAGTCGTGCTCCCGATGCTCAACGAAGCCGCCAGGTGCCTCGACGAGGGAGTCGTCGCCAGCGCGGCCGCGCTCGACCTGGCGATGATCATGGGGACCGGGTTCCCACCGTTCCGCGGCGGCCTCTGTCGCTGGGCCGACGACGAGGGGGTGGCGAGTCTGCAGGCGCGGATGGCCGATTTCGGCGAGCAGGTCGGCGAGCGCTATCTGCCTTCACAGGCTTTCGACCGCGTCGTCGCCGGCGGCGGCTTCTACGCGCTCCACCCTTTCCGCAAAAAGGGCGCGGAAGCAGCTTGAGACGGTTGGCCCCGATCTTGCTGTCTAGCGTGCCTGGAAAGGAGTCCCGCATGCGTCAAACCCTCGAGACAAAGCCCCTACTGCTCTTCGCCCTGTCGTTCGCACTGCCCTTCACCGCAGTCGCGCAGGACGTACCGGCCCAGTTCGACGACACCATCGAAGTCTCCGAGGTTCTGCTCGATGTGGTGGTGACGGACCGGGACGGTAATGTCATCTTAGGGCTACAGCCGGACGACTTCGTCGTCACCGACGGCGAGAGCCAAGTAGAGGTGGGCTCCGCGACGTTCTACAGCAATCGTGCGTTTCTCGAGTCGGCCGCGCTCGCCCAGCGGCTCGGAGTGTCGCCCGACGAGGTGCCGGTCGATCGCTACTTCATCCTCTTTTTCGACGACCCGCGGGCGCTGTTTCCGGGACTCGTGTCCGAACAGCTCGACGCCCTCCGCTGGGCTCGGCGGTGGGTCCACCAGGAGCTGCTCCCCAACGACTGGGTGGCGGTAGTCGGCTACAACTACAGCTTGAGGATCTACCAGGACTTCACGACCGACAACGAAGCGATCCTGTCGGCCCTGGACGACGTCGGCAAGGGAGGCGTGGATCCGGGCTCGAACTGGCCGTCGCGGACCGAGACCTCCGAGGGTCCGTCCCTCAGGGCGAATCTCCCCCGCGGCAAGGAGCTCCGCAAGCAGAGCAGGAAGATCTATTTCGCCCTTCAGACCCTCGCCGATGCCGCCGGCTACATTCGAGGTCGCAAGAACATCCTGATGTTCAGCGTCGGCTTCGGAGAGGCGGGCGACCTTAGCGAGCTCACCAACTGGGCCACCTATCGTCCCGACGAGCGCTACTACCCGCCGATGATGGAAGCGCTCAACGACGCCAACGTCGCCGTCTACACAGTCTCACTCCTGAAGAACATCCGCAACGAGAACGACGCCCAGGCGATTCTGGGCAACTCGCTGAGTCTCCTCTCCGACGACACGGGCGGCCGGTACTACAGCAACTTCGTCAACTTCCGTGGACCGATGACCGACATCGTGCAGGACAACAACGGCTATTACCTGCTCAGCTACCCCGCCGAGCACGTTCGGGGCGACGAGGGCTATCGCACGGTAGAGGTCGAGACCCGCAATCCGGACTTCATCGTTCGCGCCCGGCAGGGTTATCGGTTCGGCGACTGACCGGGGCTTGGGAGATCGAGCGGGGGCCCGGAGACTTAGGCTCGGCGCTCAGACCGAGAGCAGAATGACGGTGATGTTGTCTACACCGCCGCGCTCGTTCGCGGACCGAACCAGCCTGTCGCACCGTTCCGCGAGCGACCCCCCCTCCAGTAGCAGCTCGGTAAGCTCCTCGTCGGTCAGCATTCCCGTCAGTCCGTCCGAGCAGAGCAACAGCAGGTCGCCCTCTTGGAGCTCGACGCGGCGCATGTCGGCGTCGGAGGGTTGATCGCCGCCCAGCGCTCGGGTCACGACGCTCTTGAACGGATGCTGCCTGGCCTGCGCCTCCGAGAGATGGCCAGCGCTGACCTGCTCGTGCACCCAGGAATGATCCTCCGTCAGCTGAGTCAGGGTCGTACCCCTCAGGGCATAGGCGCGACTGTCGCCGATATGGCCGATGACGGCCGAGTCACCGTCGACGACGGTCGCGATGAGCGTCGTCCCCATTCCCCTGAGGGAGTGGTCCTCGTCGCCGGCCCGACGAATCTGATCATGGGCGTGGGCGATCGCGTCGCGAAGACGATGGGCAATCGCGCGCAGCCCCCTCTGCCCTCCACCACCCGAAGCCTCATACGCATCACGTACGGCGGATATTGCGATTCGCGAAGCGACGTGGCCGTTGCCGTGCCCACCCATGCCGTCGGCGACGATGAACAGATTCTCATCCTGCTCAACCGAATAGCAGTCTTCGTTTCGGCTACGAACTCTGCCGACGTCTGAGAGGCCGAAGGCTTCGACCGCCATCACTTCCTACTAAAGAGGCCGCCACGCTCCCCTTTGCTCAGGCTCTTCAATCGCTCTTCGATCTTCGGGTCCGCGCCGCCCCAGTCGAGGGCTTTTTGATACGACTCCACGGCCTCGGCGACCTGGCCGCTGGCCGCGAAGAGATCGCCCGCGAGAACCCGGTACTTCGGACGCATGGGCTCCAGCTCACAGGCCTTCGCGATCGCGAGTCTCGCGCGCGGAAGCGAGCGACGGTCCTCTTGGAGGTTCTTGGCAAGCTCGTACCAGGCATCCGCGTCGGTCGGGTCTTCCTTGGTCGCCCGCTCGAAGTTGACGAGCGCTTGCGCCTGATTACCGTTCTTGAGCTCCTCTCGCGCCCGCTGGACGTAGACCCTCGAGACCTGCCTCTGGTCGGACTCGGGCACATTCGCCATCTGGGAGAGCATCAAGTCGTGTTGGCGGCGGCGCTCGACGTCGCTGAGCGTGTTGAACGCCTCGGTGACGAGCTGGAACTCGATCTCGGCCGACTCCTTTTCGGGGCCGGTGAAGCGATCCGGGTGACGCTCTCTCGCGAGCGCCAGGAAGCGCTGACGGATCTGTCGCGCCGTCGCGTTGGGCGGAACACCGAGAATTGCGTAGTGGCTCGAGCTCATTCGTACTGCCCCGTGATACGTGCTTCTCTCTGCATCACTGAATCTTGATTCTATACAACCTCAGGGCGCGAGCACGCACAGCCTCCGCCACGTTGCGGTTGCGTGAGAGTTTCTGGAGGTCCTTCGCCGAGAGTCGGGGCAGCATCCTGATGGAGACGTTGATGGGCGTTCTGGGGTTCTGACAGAGGGCGTGGCTCACCTTGTAGCGACGCGCCCACTTCTTCGAAGCCGCGATGTGGGCCAGGACTTCGTCGACGACGATTCGACTCAGGCAGATCCGTTCGACCTCGGCTTCGGTGATCGGGCTGGTCGTCACGATCGCCAACGCGACCATCGAATTCTGATCGCGGATGAGGATCCGCCGCATGAGAGCGGTGGCGCCGCGGGCGAGACGCATGCGCACCGCCACGGGAAGAGACCGGATCTTGATCTCGCTCGCCTTCCAGATGTTCTCCAGCTCGTCTTCGCTCTTGCCGTCCTCGACCGCCTGGAAGTCGGAGCGGATGGACTCGACCAACGCCTCGTCGACATCTTCTTTCCAGTCGTCGATACCGGTGGCGACCTCTTCCTCCTCGAACCGATGACGGGGCAGGAGATGCTCTCGGTACTCGGCGATGCGCCGTGCGGCATAGGAGGAGATCCGAGGATTCTCTTCGAGGCGATCGAGGATCTCGGGATGTTCCACGATGGCGTCCTGCCGAAGGAGCAGCAGCTCCTGCATGTCGGTTTCGAGCGCGAGAGCCATCTTCGCCAGCAGCGGCCGCGAAACCCGGCGGAGCCTCAAGATCGCCTCGACGATCACCGGATGCTGGTCGGGTCGAGCGAAATAGCCGACCACGTTGTCGGGAGGTTCCTCCCTCAGCACCGACACGACGATCTTCGGATCGAGCTCATCCAAGCTGGCGCGAGCCGTGGCGGCCAGCTCTTTGTCGTCTTCGTGGGTCAGATAGACCTGGGCCGAGAGGAGCTCCGGCAGCGGCAGCGGGGCCAGACCCGAGGCCACCAACCGGCGAACTTCGGGATCGCTACTCCCAACGATCTCATCAACGAAGGCCAGACCGGTGGCGTCCCGGTTCACTCGCCTTCCTCGCCACCTCGGATGTCGTCGAGCGCGATCCGGATGTCACGGGCCACGCGACCGACAGGAAAGGCACCCAGGTCCCAGGGATCGCCATTGACCTCGATCCGGACGCCCCCGGGATTGCCGAGTGTCAGGCTGACGAGTCGCTCGGCGTCGATCTGCAGCGACTCTCCCTGAACGTGAAGTTCGCTGAGGCGCCGGCGACCGTCCACGGTCGCCTCGACCCAGCAATCCTCGGTGAAGTCGATGGTGACGACGAGGGGCGCGGCCGTCACGGGGGGCGCTGCGGGCTCCTGCCCGAGCTCGGTCGGTCGAGAAGCCGGAGCGGCCGGAAGATCGTTCGCGGTCTCCACGGCGGCCGGCCCGGCCTCGTCGGCGAGATCGGTCCCGCCGCCAGAATCGAGATCCGCTGTGCTCGCGGCTTCCACCGTCGGGTCCGAGGGCTCGGGTGCGGCGTCATTTTGGGAGCGCTCGGTCCAGAATCCCAGGAAGCCGACGACGACGAGCAGGAGGACGAGCCCTGCCGCCAGGAGCGCCCCGGATGTCCACTCGAACGAGCTCTTTCGCTCCGCGCTCGGCGAATCGGCTCCGACCGGGTCCTCACCGTCATCCCTGGCCGTCAGGTAGGAATTGACGACTTCGTCCGGATCGAGTCCGACGTAGCGCGCGTACTCGCGAAGGAATCCCTTCGCGAACAGCGGCGCGGGAAGCACGTCGAAACGCTCGTCCTCCAGCGCCTCGAGGTAGCTCTTGCTGATCTTGGTGGTCTCCGCGATCTCCTCGAGCGAGATCTCGCGCAGCTCCCGCTCACGGCGCAGCCAGACGCCGAAACCGGTCGGTTCCTGTTGCCCCGGGCCGTCCCACGGCGTCTGTCGGTTCTTCTTGCGCTGCGTCTCACTCATGCGTCGCGGCGGATTCCGACTCCCGCGCAAAAACTCTCGGGAGGACGTACAATCCGGATTCTGCCTCGCTGGGGAATCTTTGCCTTCTCGCTGAAATGACGATCCCGAGAACTCTCAGGAAGTATATCGAAGCCGGGCGTCTCGAGGAGGTCGAGAGCAGCTGGCTGGCCAGGCTCGAGGAGGCTCCCGAGGACGTCGACTTCTTCGTCGTCGCGGCCCGAGCACTCAAGGGAGCCGGAGAAGATGACGCCGCGCGAACTCTCCTCGAACTGCTCGACGACGAATGGCACCGGCGCGGTCTCCACGAACTGCGGCTGACGCTATTGCGGAAAGTCGGTCCCCTCCTCCATGAGGCCGATCCCCTGCACGAGGCGATTCTCGCCACCTTGGCGCTGATCTACGGCGGGTTCCCGAGTTTCGAGGGGCTCGTCGAGCACGGGGGCCTGCATCGGGCGGTCTCGGATATTCCCAAGACCTGGCTCAAGGTCGACCACCTCCGCGAACTGCTCCAATTCGAGACCGGATCGATCGTCTGGATGAAGGGAAAGGGAGCGGGCCGCGTGACCGAGGTCAACCTCGAGCTCGCCAATTTCAAGGTCGACTTCGAGCGCAGCCCCGGTTTGCGGGTCGGATTCAAAGGCGCCGCCAAGCTGATGGTCGCGCTGCCCAGCGACCACATTCTGAGGCGGAAGATCGAGAATCCCCAAGAGCTCCTCGCCCTCAAGCGAAAGGATCCCGACGAGCTCTTGCTGGCGACTCTGCGCAGCTATGAAGAAGGTCGAAGCGCGACTCAGATCCGCGAGGCGCTGGCGGGTATCGTCTCGGAGAGAGAGTGGACCTCCTGGTGGAGCTCCGCGCGGAAGAATCCGCAGGTGTTGGTGGAAGGGAAAGGCGCCCGCCAGACTTACTCGGCGACCGCTTCCAGTGAAGCCGCGGAAGCCGCCGTCGGCGCCGCCTTCGGCGCCGCCGACAACGAGGGTAAGCTCGAGATCTTCCGCCGCAACGCGGCCCGCAACGCGGAGCTTCGCGACGCCCTGGCGCGTCGACTCGTCGAGATCGCGGAGCGCAGCTCCGGCGCCCAGATCGAGCTTCGCTTTGCGATCGCCCACGCCGTGCGCGACCTCGACGCATTCGACCCCACGGCGCCCTGGGCACCCGAGCAGATCGTCGCTTCGGCGCCGGACCCGGCCGGGGTTCTCGGCGCCATCGGCGAGCGTGCTCTCCGCGAGCGTGCTCAACAGCTCGTTCGTGACCTGCGAGGCGACTGGCCGGAGGTCTTCGTCGCCCGCCTGGCACAGGAAGAGGACCCGAAGCTGCTCGACCTGCTCGCCAATGAGCTTCGAGATGCCGACGATCCCCGCCTCATCGAGTTCTACGACCGCGTCCTCAGCCACCCGCGCAAGCACGCGGCGGCGTTCGTCTGGATGGCGGAGCGAGCGGCGAGCGACGACGAGCTCGTCGCTCGTAAGCCGATGCGCTTCCTCCAGACGCTGCTGGCATCGACTCATGCCACCGAGCTCGAGCTCTTCAAGAGCCGCTTCAAGAAGCTCCTCGAGGACGGCGGACCCTCGGCGCGGCTCATCCAGTACGTCGAGCCCGAGCAGGCGGCGAACGTCGAGGAGCTGCTCAAGCGTTCGCCGCTCGAGGACTATCTCCGACAGCCGCTCATCAACTCGCTCCACATGCGCTTCCCCGAGCTTCGTCCCGAAGAGAGCGCCCCCCTCTACGCGCTGCCGCGGTCGATCCAGGCTCGCAAAGCCGAGCTCAAGAAGCTGCGCGAGATCGAGATCCCGGCCAACCGCAGGGCGATCGAGGAGGCTCGTGAGCTGGGGGACCTGCGCGAGAACTTCGAGTACAAGTCGGCGAGGCAGCGGCACGAGTACCTCGCGGCTCGCCAGGCCGCGCTCCAGCTCGATCTCGCGCGGGCGAAGCCGATAGACCTCGCGCGCGGGGTGGGCAACGAAGTGCGCGTCGCGGCCAAAGTCGAGCTTCGCCGCGGTGACGGCACTGGGCAGCAGCTCGTCATCCTCGGACCGTGGGAGAGCGATCCAGACAGCAACATCATCTCCTACGACTCCGACCTCGCGCGCGCCCTACTCGGCGAGCGGGTCGGAAGCGAAGTCGAGTTCGGCGGCGACCGCCACCAGATCGTGGCGATCGAGGCGTGGTCCTCTGACGAATCGTAGCCGCTGGCCGGCGGACCCGGGCCCCCGGTCTGGTCGTGATCTTCGCCTCGACGGGCCAAGCACTCGAGCCTTCTGCCAAAGCTGGAGGGAGGGAGGCTAGCCAGTGGCAGGAGACCCGCGGGTTTGGCGATTCCGCCCCAGCACTGCGAGGCCGATCGACAGGTTCCCCAAGCCTGTCGCGAGCGCGAACCAGTGCCATCCGTTCTGCCCGGGCCACAGCGCTCCGAGCGCGGCCAGCTGGTAGAGCCATCCCGCCCACCGAAAGGGCCTGAAGGCGAGAGCTCCGAGAACGAGGAACGAGTGACCGAGGACGAGCAACCAGACCCCCGGAACGAGCGCTATGCGTTGGACCCAGATGAGGATTGCGGACAGCGCGCCCGCCACGAAGGAAAGGTTTGCCTGCGACCGGAGCACCCAGCCGGCCAGCGTCGTTCGCGGCGTCTGCCGCCTGCCCCGGACGATCCAGGTTTCGAGCAGGCCGCCGGCGAGAATCGTCGCAGACCAGCCGATGATGGCGCCGCGGGGGCCAAAGCGCGCGGACAACGGACCGGTAGCGAGCGCAATCGTGGGCAGCAGAATCGCCCAGCCGAACCACGACCACGGCGAGCTGATGAAGGGGCTCGCGGCAGCGGCGAAGAGTTCGCGGGCGCGGCCGAGATCATCCACCGCCGTGCTTCGGCTCGCGAAGATCGGATCGTACTCCGAGCCCATCAATCGCCCTCGCCGGCGGTGAAATCGAGTCCGATCGCTGCCCCCTCGACCTCGACGATCACGACGCCGAGCGGCTCGAGCGCCGCGAGCTCGCGGTGGCCGGTGAGCCACTCCTCGAGCTCGGCGCCGGACAAGACCGGGAGATCCGGCGCCGCCGGCACCAACCCGGCCTCGACCCAGAGCTCGCCGCGGCGCACAAACTCGCGGCTGGCCAGGGCTCGTGACCGCGCGGGCGCCCTTCCTTCCGGAGCGGTCACGGCTTCCGGAGCGCTCAGGATCACCGGACCGCTGTCCCTCTCGAAGCGGGCGATGCCGAAGGAGAGGGCGTAGATCATCGCCGCCAGGGCGAGGAGCACGGCGAACGCCGGCAGGAACGACGGGTCGAGCAGCCACCGGCGCAACTGTCGATCGAGCCGGCCCCAGACGGTCACCTCGTCGGCCTCTACCGCCAGACGCTGCTGCACGAGGGCGCCGAGGTGGGCGGGTGCGGTGACCTCCGGCAGATCGGCCAACCGCCCGCGCACCCTGGCGAGTCCCTCGTAGAGCCTGCGCGCCTCGGCATCTTCCTGGAGGAGCGACTCCGCACGAACGCGCTCCGGCTCGTCGACATCTCCGTCGAGAAAGCGCGACAGGAGTTCGAGGGTGTCGGTCGAGCTCATCGTGGCACCTCCGGGTCGTTTGCGGCGACGGCTAGCCGGAGGCGATCGCGCCCGCGGGCGATCCGGGACCGCACGGTGCCGATCCTCACGCCGAGGATCTTGGCGATCTCCTCGTAGGGAAGATCGTGGATGTCCCGGAGGACGACCGCCTCACGGAACGCCACCGGCAGTCGCGAAAGCGCCGCTTCCAGCACCTCGCTCGCCTCGCGCCGGATGAGACGGGCGTCGGTCGCCTCCGTCGGGGCCGGCATCGCATCGAAAGTATCGTCTTCGATGTCGACCCAAGACCGGCCTCGCCGGGCGCGCCGCCCCAGACGGCTTCGGCAGCTGTTGATGGCGATCCGGTAGATCCAAGTCTTGAGGCTGGATTTGCCTCGGAAGCTCCCCAAGTGGCGGAAGACACGAATGAGGATCTCCTGACTGAGGTCTTCGGCGAGCGTCGCGTCTCCGGACATGCGGCGAGCGATCCCGTAGATCAGGGCGCCAAAGCGCTCGTAGACCTCTTCGAACGCTTCTGGGTCACCGTAGGTGTGGCGGGTGGCCAGATCGACGTCCGCCGCACCGGACATGGCGGTTACGGCCGCCAAGGGGTCGAGCTCCTTGGGGTGAGATTTCGCACGATCCTCCTCACTTGTCTCGGACCCTCCGGACCCGTCTGGAGTTCCCCTCCTGCGGCTCTCGGTCAGGGCGCCACCGGGCCACGCGAGTCGTCATCGCTGTCGTAGTAGGCGAGGACACCCTCGACCACCACTTCCGCCACACGCTGGCGGTACTCGCGCGTCTGCAGCAGCTGGCGGTCCTCGTCGTTGTTGAGGTTGCACACTTCCAGAAGCAGCTGCGCCGGGACTTCGTTGTAGCGAAGCACCGCCGGTACCCAGGCGCGGCGTCGGCTGCGGACGATCCGGTCGCGAACGGGCTTGTCGGGGTGAACCTCGAGCCCGGCCTTCTCGAATGCGGCCATCAACTCGTTCGCCATCTGGCGCGACAGCCCCTCGCTCTTGACGAGCTGCCGCCGGGAGAAGCTGACGGTCGGTCTCTCGAGGACCTCACGGGTCGACGCGTAGACTGGACCGGACTTCCCGTAGCTGCCCCCACGGTAAGCGGACCCGGGAATGTAGGCCATGGCCCCGCGAATCGAGGAATGAAGCGAATCGGCGTGTACCGAAAGAAAGACGACCCGGTCGGCATCTCCGCCAGTGCTCACGGTCTTGCGGAAGATGCTGTTGGCCAAATACCACCTGAGGTTGACTCCGGTCGTCGAGTCCGAGATGGGGTACTCGGGAGTCGTCAACACCCGGTGGCCGCGGGAGTACTCCAGTCGGTCTCGATCCGGGATGCCACCGAGCGACTCGTCGCGAGTCGTGGAGAAGACTCTCGCGGCCGTCGTCTCCTCGAGCACCTTGCGGATGCGCTGAGCGATGTCGTAGGCATAGACGCTCTCCCAGACACCACGGATCGATGCTCCCACATCCTGCCCGCCATGGCCTGAGTCGACGATGATGGTGACGCCGCGGAGCTTCTCGGCCTCCACCCGATTGCTGTACCGTGCGCTGGCAATGAGATTGGTCTCGTATTCGCGCCTAGCGGGGTGGCCAGCAGGCAGAAACTCGGGCATCAACACTTCGAACGGGATCTTGACTTCGTAACCCACCGGAATGTCGGTGACGTCACCGATCCCGCTGCGCGAGGCGATCTCGGCGGCCAGCTGGTTGACGTCCTCGGCGAAGACGAGGCCGGTGAAACGAACGACGACGCTCGAGTAGAGCGCCTCGCGCGGCTTGAGGCGGTATCCGGCGTACTCCCCCGAGCCATCCTCGGCATAGCGAAGGTGGTAGGCGGACTCCTCGGGCAGCACCTGGCGCAGCGCCGGCCGGAGCAGCCGCGCGGGGACGAGAACCACCTGCTGCGGATCGACCTGCTCGTCGCTCAATGCGTTGGCCTCGCGCAGCGCCTTGTAATTGTCTCCCCGCCCCGTGAACCACTCGGAGATCCGCCACAGACTCTCCGGTGCCGTCGCGCCGTGCTGACCCACCCGATGCTGCCAGCCCGTGGCCACCCCACGATCCTCGGCAAAGACGTGGGCGATCACCTCGAGCTGCCGGCTCGACGTCAGCAGCGCAAACGGGATCCGGTAGCGCACGCCGACCAGCAGACGGTCGCGCCCGCTGGCGCGCTGGATGTCCTCGACGAACTCCGCCGTGCCGCAGTGCTCCCGCGCAAAGGCCAACCACCCTTGACCTCGACGCGGCGTCGCCTCGAGATAGAGATCGAGGCTCGCGTCGAGGACTGCGTGGGTACCGTCGGAAAGCGTCGAACGGTGAATCGTCGTCGCGGTCGACGGGACCGCTGCGACGGCCAGGAGCGCCGCCACGACCGTCCAGCGCAAGCCTCGAGAACGAGTCCACCGGTGTCGGGCTCGATCAGAGATCGGTTCTGCCGACGCTGGTTTTCTCCAGATTTCTTCGCTATTTAGCACCATGTGCTTCAAGTGGATTCTAGCAGCCCGCGACAGAAGCGCTTAACATCAAGCGATGATCGACGATTGGCTCGACCGCGGCCTCCTGGGAAGAACGCGGCGGATCATCGGCGACCATCCGGCCCACGCGGTGGGCGGGGCCGTGCGCGATCACTTGTTGGATCGTGCCCCCTACGATGTCGACCTCGTCCTCGACGGTACCGCCGAGCAGGTCGCGCTGATCCTCGAGAGCCAGCTTCCGGCCCGCCTCGTGCGGCTCGGCGCCCGCCGCTTCGCGGCCCTTCGCTTGGTGAGCGAAGACGGCGTCGTCGATCTCTGGGACCGCGAAGGTGCGACCCTGGCGCGCGAGCTCGCGCGGCGCGATCTCACCGTCAATTCGATCGCCGTGGACCTCAGGGACGGCGCTTTCGTGGACCCCATGGGAGGTCGCGCCGATCTCGAGATCGGCCTTCTGCGCGCCAACACCGACCGCAGCTTCGTCGACGATCCGCTGCGGGTCTTGAGGTTGGCCCGCTTCGCCACCACCCTGCCCGGCTTTACCATCGACCCCAAGACCCTGGAGCTCGCGCGGCAGGCCAGCCCTCGGCTGCCGGCAATCGCCGCCGAGCGGCGTCGCGAAGAGCTCGCCCGCGCCCTCGAAGCGCAATCTCCGGAGGCCGCCATCGAGACGCTCGCGGCCCTCGGGATCTATCCCGCCATCGTCAGAGGTAGAGCGGATGGCGCAGAGCGAGCCGTCGGCGCGTGCCGGTGCGCCCGGACACTCCGGCGAGAGCTCGGACTCGAATCGGCCGACGCCGCCGTCAGTCTCTCGGTCCTCCACGGCTCGATCTTGGTGACGGCCGCAGAAGGCGAGCTCGACGCGCTTTTGGAGGACGGCTGGGTCACCCGGAGCCAGGCCCGAGAGATCGCGATCGTGACCGAAGTTTCCGCACTGCCGTCCGACTACGGAGATCAGCGCTGGTGGCTGCATCGCACCGGCGGGCTCTGGCCGACGGCTCTCTGTCACGCGGCCGCGCTGGCTTGCGTCTCTCGCCCCTTTTCGAGCGAAACGGCAGAGATCTCCGTGTCCGGATGCCAGCGAGACCGAGATCGGGCCGCCGCAATGGTCCGGATCGCCCAAAGCGGCGGCCGCGAGCTGTTCACTCCGGAGCCGCTTCTCCGCGGAGGCGAAGTGGGCGACCTGCTCGAAATCGAAGCGGGCCCCGACCTCGGAGTGGCGGTGCGACGCCTCCGCCGGCGTCAGATCGAAGGGAAGATCACGAGCCGCCGGGAGGCGATCGAATGGCTTCTCAGCGAGCGTCGCTCATCAGGCGCTGATTGAGCTCTTTGATTCGATCGCTCAGCTTGTCGACCTTGTCCTGCGAGTCCCGCTGAATCCGCATCACCTCGTTCTGTGCTTTCTCGAGGTTCGCAGCCTGCTCGACGACCTTCTGGTTGAGCCTCTCGATCTGTTCGTCGCGTTGCTTCACGGCCATCGCGAGCTCGGTGAGCTTGGCTTCGTCTTCGGCCAGCTTGATCCTGTGCCGTTCTTCCTGTTCCTCGTAGAGCTTGCGGAACTGCTGAAGCTCGAGAATCTCTGAGAAGTCAGCGGTCGAAGTCATATCCTCTCCTTGCTCCTCGATACTCGGGAACATCTTCCGGAGCTTGAGCGACAAGTCCTCCGGGTCCGGCGACTGCCGCATCGCCTCGGCGTAGCTGATCGTCCCGTGCACGAGCAAGGC
>CALZKB010000054.1 GCA_945787575.1 Thermoanaerobaculia bacterium
GCGTGACCGGACCCGACGAGCAGGCGCGCAAGAACGGACGCACCTATCTGTGGGGCCGCGCGATCAACGCCCGCGAGCGCGGCGCCGCCGCCACCCTCGATCTGCCGGAGGGCTATGCCTTCACCGCGATGGTGGCGGTCGACATCGCCTTGCGGGTGGCCGCCGGGGAGGTCGAGCCCGGCGCCAAGACCCCTTCGCTCGCTTTCGGGGCGCACTACATCGAGAGTCTGCCGGGAGTGTCGAAACTGGTGGTCGCTCACGATGGTTAGGAGACAGATTCCCATCGAGTCGGAGAACTATCGACCGCACTTACTCCGCTCACTCGCGATCGGGGCGGATTGCCTTCTCCGCGGGAGCGTACTGCCCGTTGCCGGATCGGTAGCATCGACCCACAGAGGGGGATCTAGGGCCAACGCTGCGGCCGCTCGCTCGACGCGCCGCAGGCGTCTCGAAGTGCGCGCTCGAGGGCGGTGAAATCGCGGTAGAGCGGATGGTCCGGCGGCGGGGCGCTCCCGAGCTCCGGGAGGGCGGCGCAGGAGCGACCGGCTTCGTGGAGGGACGACGCCAGGTTGAACCGTGCCGGCAGATGGGTCGGAGCCAGCGCGAGAGCGCGGCGGTACGCAGTCTCAGCGGCGCGCCAGTCGGCCAGGGCGTGTGCCGAGTTGCCGAGCCCGAGCCAAGCGTTGGGCTCGTCCGGCCAGTGGTCGACCGCGTTCTGCCACGAGCTCCGGGCACTCTCGGGGTCCGCGCCGTCCTCGAAGTCCGCCAGTGCCCGGAGCAAGCGCGCTCGATCGGGGCGGACAGGCCATTCGCTCGGGCGTAGCAAGACGATCGCCCAGCGGCCCGCCCAATCCCATTGGCGCAGCCAGCTCCGCGCCTTGCGCTCGACCCGGGACTCGGTGCCCGAGCGCAGGAGGATCCGATTGTTATCAGGGTCGTAGCCGATGACCACGGCGTAGTGCCAGAACGGGCGCGAGGGCAAGCCGAGGTTGAGGAGAACCAGGACCGGTCGCCCGGCCGCGATCTCGGCGAGCAGCGCCGCGGGCTCGGGCGCCAGAGGATAGGCGATGCGACCGAAGTGGCGGCTCGTCGCCGTCATCTCGGCCTGGAGGCTACCCTCGAGGCCGGGCACGTAGACTCGGCTGGTCACCGTTGAATAGTCGGTCTCGACGCCGCTCGCCTCGAGGACCATCAACAAGCTGGCGGGACCGCAATGGTGAGCCTGCTGAGGATGGAAGGGGATGTCCGCAAGCTCGATCGCTCGCAGAGAGCGGGTGACCTCGGCAAGGCGCAGCGGTGGGTTGAGGCTGCAGCCGGCGCTTACGAGCAGAGCGAGGCAGAGGCCGGTGCTCCGGCAGCGGAGAGGGAAGAAGAGCCTCAGAGCTTCTTGAAGATGTCGATCGCGCCCACCAACTCGAGAATGAGCAGGACGAGAAAGGTCACACCGAGGATGCCGATGACGTCGCCGCCCGCCGGAGCCTCTTCGATTCGCCCGGCGAGCGCAGCGAGCTCTTCGGCCGAGAGCGCAGCGGCGCGGAGCCGAGCTAGCTCTGGATCGACCCCCAGCGCGGCGAGCTTGGCCGCCACATCCTCTCGGGCGAGATAAGCAATGACGGTGGCGCGGGCCTCGTGCCCCTGTTCGACCCCCAGCGCGTCGGAAGTCGAGATCACCTTAGCCCCAGCCGGACTCGCGCAGACTGTGAGGACGAGAACCAAGCCGAGGAAAACCGAAAGAGCCGATCGAACGCTCTGCCACATGTCTACGCCTCCACTCGGATTGTCAGCCAACGGATCGCGATGACCGGTAGCCTGTAGCAAGAGACGATAGCACGGAGCGATCAGCAATCGTCTGGCGTCGCGTGCCGGCGGCCGGTCGGCGGGTGGCGAGGTCCGCAACCCGCGTCCGGATGTGTCAAGCTATGGCCTTGAGGCCGATCTTCGAGAAGCGAAAGAACCCGCGAGCGACAGAGCGGGCGAGTAGAAAGGAGCAGTTCCGATGAGGGCATCCAAAGGTCGTCGAGCCCTCGGTCTCGCGCTAACGGTTCCCGGCGTGGCAGTTCTTTGCGTTGGCCTTGGAGCCGTGCCGGCGCTCGGCCAGGAGGGTGAGAATCCCGGCTTCATGACAGCCTCGGGCAGGATCACCTTCCAAACCTATTGTGCGAGCTGCCACGGCGAAGCTGCTGACGGCACGGGCCGTGTCGCCAAGTACTTGACCGTGCGGCCGCCCGACCTCACCAAGATCAGGGAACGCTATGACGGCGTCTTTCCCAGGGAGACGATCTACGAGGTGATCGACGGTCGGACGACCGTCAGGACGCATGGTTCGGCCGACATGCCGATCTGGGGAGACGTCTTCCGGAGCTCGCTTGCGAACCTGACTCCAGGAGCTACCGCATCCGGCGAAGAGCGGGCCGGCCACAAGATTCGCGAGCTCGTCTACTACCTCGAATCGATCCAGGTCGAGCCGGTCACGGCAGTTGAGGAGCAGTAAACGACCGGCGAGATTCCTAAGAACGAGATCAGCGAGATCGTCGAGAGCGAACCTGCGCCCGCCGATAGTCGCGCCGTCTGGCTCTCGAGTCGGCATTCGCCGTCGGAGGGAGCAGCATGGGTCCCCCCGCTGCCGGCTCGTAGATGTGGGCGAACTCGGCGAGAATCTGTCGCGTGGGGGTTCCGATCATCCGCTGTTCCGGCGACTCCTCGAGCGGGCTGAAGTCGACCTGCCGGGTCTCCCCGGCCAGCACCTCCTGGAGCGCCGCCTGGCCCCAGAGGTCGCCGAGACGGCAGGACCAGACTTCGCCGCCGACGATCTCCAACTGCCCTCGACGGCCGTCACGAAGCGTCACTTCGAGCACCAGATCGTGGTGGCCGAAGCCCGCCATCTGGAGGTAGTCGATGGCGCCGAAGGGAGCGAAGGCCTGAGTCTCGGAGGCCACGAGGATCGAGTGCACCCGCTCGCGCAGCTCACGAATCGGGTATGGCTTCTCCCAGATCTCGACGAACGAGTATCGAGCCAGCTCGACCTGGAATAGCGAGCGGTTGCCAGTCGTCACCAGCACTGGAAGATGTGGCCACAGCTTCCGGCTTCGGGCGATGAGCTCGATGCCGCTCATCCCCGGCAGACCGAGATCGGCTACCAGAATGGAGGGCGACCTCCCCTCCAATTCTGCGAGAGCGTCCTCGCCGGAGACGAAGTCGAGGACGTCCACGCCCGGCAGGCTGGCGAGGACCTGGACCACCAACTCGCGCATTTCAGGATCGTCTTCCACGACACAGAGGATGGAGTTCTTCATGGCGCAAGCCAAGTAAAGCAAGAGCGGTGCCGCTTTCGGGCGGAGATTCGGTGTCGGATGTAAACCACTTGTCTGCAACACTTTGTCTGCTGGCGAAGCGACAAGTCCGAGTTGCGGCAAGCCGCGAAGAGCGCTTTCCTACCCCCAGGTCGGTAGCCGTTGGTGGAAAGATGCCCGGTACGATCACGCCGGTAGCCGGAGCCGGTCCCGACGTTCGGCGGGCAGCGGCCCACCGCCGCCGTCGGGGAGGGAGAGGCAAGAAATACCCTGCAAAGCCTCCGACTTCGCCCCTGTTCAACCCCCCACCGCTCCACCGTGAGCCGCTGGATGATCGATCTAAGTCAAGGGAAACAAATCACTTGGACGACTCAGCCAGGGCGGCATCCCTCTTGCACGTTGAGAGAGGCGCGGCGGCACACCGCCGACGCTCTGACGACAGGAGAACGACGACATGGCGGTTCTCGATGGTCTACTCGACGCGGTGGTAGCCAATCACCAGGAGAGTCTGTTGCTGACTCCGGGGCTTCGGCCGCGCTATCAAACCGACGGCAGGTTGACGGATGCCGCCGCATTCGAAATGGACGCGGGCATCATCGCGGAACTGTTGGAGGAGGCGGCGCCCAATCACGAGATGCCGGAACCCAACGTCGGGACTCGTTGGAAGTTCGACTACCCGCACAACTCGATCGAGTTCGAGTTCTCTGCCGCCTTCACTCCGGAGGGCTGGTCGGTCTCGGCGAGCCCGGTCGGACGACGCTCCTCGAATCACCTCTGCCGTCCGAGAACGGTGCTCGCTCGAACGGGTCGGCGAGCCCGGTCGGATCCGAGCGTGAGGTGACGATGCTCCTCGACTCACCTCTGCCGTCCGAAAACGGTGCTCGCTCGAACGGGTCGGCGAGCCCGGTCGGATCCGAGTCGGTGGCGGCGGAGCCCTCCAACTCACTCCCGTGGTCGGACGACGGTGCAAGCTCGGGGGCGGAGTCGTCTGCCGCCCCGATACCGCTCCCCTCGCCGCCACCATCTCGCCCGGTGCTCGCCGCCGGGTACCCGCTCGCCTCCCAAGCGCGCCCGGCCGAGGTCTCTGGCTCCGGCGCCCTCCCGGGGATCGAGAAGCTGTTGATGGCGATGCTCGAGTGCGGAGCCTCGGACCTTCATCTGTCGGCCAACCAGAAGCCCAGGATGCGACTGGATGGCAGCTTGGTCGAGGAAGCCCGATGGGGGACTCCGGATTCCGACGAGCTCTCCGCAGCGCTGGTGCAGATCATGCCGGCGCGTAACCGGGAGGAGTTCGAGGCGACCAACGACACGGACTTCGCCCACGAGATTCTCGATCTCGGCCGCTTCAGAGTCAACGCTTTCCGCGAGCGGCACGGCGTCGGAGCCGTGTTCCGGCACATCCCCTTCCAGCTGCCCTCCTTCGAGGATCTCGGTCTGCCCGAGGTTCTGCGTGAGTTCACCAAGCTCTCCAAGGGCCTCGTCCTCGTCACCGGCCCGACCGGTTCGGGCAAATCGACGACGCTGGCAGCCCTGATCGACCTCATCAACCACTCGCGGCAGGATCACATCATCACCATCGAGGATCCGATCGAGTTCGTGCACGTATCGGATCAGTGCCTGGTCACCCAGCGGGAAGTTGGACCGCACACCGGCTCCTTCGGGCACGCCTTGCGAGCCGCGCTGCGCGAGGACCCGGACATCGTCCTCGTCGGCGAGATGCGCGACCTCGAGACGATGTCGACGGCCATCCACACGGCCGAGACCGGCCACCTGGTCTTCGGCACGCTGCACACGACCACCGCACCAGGGACGATCGAACGGCTGATCGGGCAGTTTCCGGGCGATCTCCAAGCGCAGATTCGGATGATGCTCGCCGACAGCCTCCGGGCCGTGGTCTCGCAGACGCTGCTCAAGAAGATCGGCGGCGGAAGGGTCGCTGCGTTCGAAGTCCTGCTCGGAACTCCCGCCGTCACCAACCTGATTCGTGAGAGCAAGACCTTTCAGATCGCTTCGAGCATGCAAACCGGCAAGAAGATCGGTATGAGCACGTTGACCGACTCGCTCTTCAAGTTGGTGGCACAGAAGCTCGTCGACCCGGCCGAGGCCTATGGAAAGGCCGTCTTCAAGGAGGCCCTGGCGGGCAAGCTCGAGGCGGCCGGGATCGCCCTGGAAGGTGTGACCGACACCGAACTCGGATAGCGATCGCGGCTGCACTCGAATCGAGGTGCGGCTCGGCTGTCGGGTCCCAACCTCGGGAAGAGGGCGCGATCGGCGAAGCTCGGCTCTGCTATGCTGCCGCGGGGTCGACTTGAATCCGTTGAAGTCTCTGCGCAATCGAAACCAGCCCGCGTTCTCGGCCTTGGCGACGATGCTCATCGGCGGCTCGCTGGCTCTGGCTCCAGCCTTCGAGGCGCACGACGCGCAGGACGCTTACGGGCCGGTCGACGCTTCGGTCGAGGTCGCCGTCGACGCAGTCCACGGATCGCAGGCGGCGCACCTGGAAGCTTCCCGTGTGCGGCCGCACCGCGAGTGCTCGGCCTGTCTGGCCACCGGCAGCACGCAGGCTCACGCCCTCGGCGGCGTGGCCGCCCATCGCCTGTCACGGATCAACCAGCGTCGGACCGAAACGCGAGCGCGAGCGACCACCACCCAGCCGTACCGAACGGCTCCTTCCCGCGCCCCGCCGCACGTCCTCTAGTCCGCATCGCGAAGCCGTGTTGTCCGCCCTCATGGCGGGCATGGCGATTCCGTGAACAGGCTGCGAGGACGGAGGAAGTAGCGGTGAGCAGATTTGTGGGGACGGGAGTGGTCAGGCTGGCACCCCTGGTGGCTGCCGGGTTACTGAGTTCATCCCTCGTGACGGCTCAGGAGGTGCCCTCGGGGGAGGTGGCGGCGCTCGCCGAGCTGCGCGAGGAGTTGGCGGTCCTGCGGGCCGTTTACGAGAGTCGGATCGCCGAGCTCGAAGCGCGGGTGGCGACCCTCGAGTCTCGAGGCTCGGGGGCCGGCCAGCCGTCGACGTCGGAACTCGAGGCGTTGCGCAGGGCCGCCGCCGATGCCGCCGCGCCCGGTGAGCAGGAGCTGCCGGCGGCCCCGACGGTGGGCAAGACGCGCAACCTCAACCGCCTCAATCCGGAGATCTCCTTCAGTGGCGATGTTCTGGCGCTGGCCGGCGACGGCCGCGAGGACTTCGACGACCGTGAATTCGAGCTCGATTTCCAGTCGGTGCTCGACCCTTTCTCGCGCACCCGCTGGACGCTGGCGTTCTCTCCGGAGGAGGGGGTCGAGATCGAAGAGGGCTGGATTCTCTACGCTGGCCTGCCGGGTGGTCTGGAGCTCAAGGCCGGCAAGTACCGTCAACGCTTCGGCGCGCTCAACCAACAGCATCTACATGCCCTGCCCCAGACCGACTATCCGCTGGCGCTGAGCAGCTACTTCGACGAAGAAGGACTGGCGCAGACCGGCGTCGCCCTGAGCTGGCTGCTGCCGCGTCCCTGGGCTACCGCCAACGAGATCATTCTCGAGGTGACGGACGGCGAGAACGAGGCGTTCGGCGGCGAGTCCTTCGATCGTCTGGCGGTCCTCGGCAGGCTGAAGAACTACTGGGATCTGGGCGCGGCGACCTATCTCGAATGGGGTCTGTCCGGCATCTCCGGCCGCGCCCGAGGGGGCCTCGATACGGAGATCCTCGGCAGCGACCTGACCGTCCACTGGCAACCGCCGAGCCGCGCCAAGTATCGCGAGATCACCTGGCGCACCGAGGTCCTGCGCTCGGAGCGTGACGACGAGCGCGGGATCGAACAACGCGCCACGGGCGGCTACTCCTACGTGGAGGGCCTGCTGCGGCGCAACCTCTACGCCGGGGTGCGCTATGACCGGGTCGAGGATCCCTTCGATCCGCGACAGGTCACCCGCGGCTGGTCGCCGTACATCACCTGGTGGCAGAGTGAATACGTCAGGCTGCGCGCGCAGTTCGCGATGCTGGAAGAGCCGGAAGGCAGCAACGACGACGAGTTCACGTTACAGATCACCTGGGCGGCCGGTCCCCACAAGCACGAATCCTACTGAGCGAGATCATGAAGATCACACTGACTCTGGTACTGTCCGCGATCCTCCTGACGGCGCCGGCCGCGGCCACCGTCAAGGTGGTCACGACCCTGTCGGTCTACGCGACGCTCGCCGAAGAGGTCGGCGGCGATCGCGTCGACGCCCAGTCGATCGCCCGCGGCGACGAGGACGCTCACTTCGTCAAGCCCAAGCCGTCGTTCGCGCTGATGCTGAAGGGCGCCGACCTACTGGTGACCACCGGCCTCGACCTCGAGCTTTGGGCACCGGTGTTGGTCGACAAGTCCGGCAACCGCTCCATTCGCGAAGGCCAACCCGGCTTCGTCAGCGCCAGCCAGGGGGTGACGCTGCTCGACGTGCCGGAGAACGCGAGCCGCGAGGCGGGCGACGTGCACATCTACGGCAATCCTCACCTTCACACCAGTCCCATCGCCGCCAAGCAGATTGCTGCCAACATCGCGGCCGGCCTGATCCGGGTCGACCCGGCGGGAGCACAGGCCTATCGAGCCAATCTCGAGCGTTTTCAGCGACGCATCGACGAGGCCCTGTACGGCCCCGAGCTGATCGCGATCCTCGGTGCGGAGACCCTCGACGGCCTCGTTCAGCAAAGCAAGCTCATACCGTTTCTCGAGGAGCAGACCCTCGACGGCGAGCCTCTCGTCGGCAAGCTCGGAGGGTGGCTCGGCCGAGCCTTGGCGTTCCGGGGCGAGAAGATCATCGCCTACCACAAGAACTGGATCTACTTCACCGACCTGCTCGGATTGGAGGTCGCCGGCTACGTGGAGCCCAAGCCGGGCATCCCGCCGTCGGCGCGCCACGTCAAGGCCCTGATCGACGAGATCGAGGCGCAGGAGATCCACGTGTTGATCGCGGCCAACTACTTCGACCCTCAGAAGCCACGACTGATCGCCGAGCGCACCGGCTGTACCGACGTGATCTTGCCTTTGGGGACCGGTGCCGGCGGCGCCAGCGACTACTTCGCGATGTTCGATCAGTGGGTCGAGCAGATCCGCGAGGCCTTCGAACGAGCTCGAGGCCGACCATGATCGACGTTCTCGAGTTTCTCGCCGCGCCCTTCGCCGCCTGCCTCATTCTGGTGGCGATCCTCGGCTATCTCGGCCTTCACGTCCTGCGCCGCGAGATCATCTTCGTAGATCTGGCGTTGGCCCAGATCGCGGCTTTCGGCGCCGTAGTCGGTCTCATCTTCGGCCACGAGCCGCACAGCGCGGCCTCCTTCGGCTACGCCTTGGCGGCGACGGCGATCGGCGCCGCGATATTCAGCTTCACTCGGGTCAAGGACGGTCGGGTGCCACAGGAGGCACTGATCGGCATCACCTATGTGGTGGCGACGGCCGCAACCATCATCGTTGCCGACCTGGCGCCCGAGGGCGCGGAGCACATCAAGGAGCTGCTCGCCGGCGGCATCGTCTGGGTGACTTGGCAGACGGTGGCGAGGAATCTCGTCGCCTGTGTCGTGGTCGGCGTGTTCCACTACATCTTCCGGCGCCGGTTCCTGGCGATCAGCGAGGATCCCGACGGGGCACGAGCCCGAGGCATCGGGCTCAGGCGCTGGGATTTCCTCTTCTATCTGTCGTTCGGTCTGGTGATCACGGTGGCGGTCGAGACGGCCGGAGTGCTGATGGTCTTCGCCTATCTCGTGGCGCCGGCGATCGTCGCCCTGGCCACCAGCGATCATTGGGGCAGGCGGTTGTTCGTCGCCTGGTCGGTGGGCGCGGCTGCCAGTGCGGTCGGCCTCCTCGCTTCCTATCGTTGGGACTATCCCAGCGGTCCCGCGATCGTCTGCGCCCTGGGGGCAACGCTGGTCCTCTTCGACCTCGGGCGCAGACTTCGTCGGAGCCGATAAAGCGAGGGAAACCGGGCGCGCCCTCTGCCCACCCCCCGGGCTAGTGCTGCTCCCCGTCCTGGGGGTGTTGCGGTGCGCGCCACCCGGTGGTCAAGGTGAAGCTGGCCTGGTCATCGCGAACCGGGAAGCAATTCGTGGCCGTCGAGCCACCGATTCCCGAAGGAGGAGCATGATGAAACGGGCGCGTGAATGCTCGTTCGGTCTGCCGTTGGTGGCGGCGGTCGTCCTCGCTGGAGCTGCCCGAATCGCGCCGGCGGCACAGTTCCGCGCCGGCCAGAGCGTGGTGGTCGCCACCGATCAAGTGATCGCGGACGATCTCTACGTCACGGGAGAAACGGTGACGGTGGACGGGCGAATCGAGGGCGACCTTGTCGCCAGCGGCCGCGAGGTGCGGGTGAACGGCGAGGTGACGGGCGATGTCATCGCTTGCGGCCAAGCGGTGATCATCGACGGTACGGTGGGGGACGACGTGCGGATCGCGGGCATGGCTCTCCAGCTCGGCAGCTCCGCGGCCATCGCCGACGACGTCGTCGCGGCCGGCTTCAGCCTCGAAACGAAGGACGACAGCGCCACGGGAGGCAGCCTGCTGTTCGCCGGATTCCAGGCCCTGCTCGTTGGCGACATCGACGAGAGTCTGCACGGCGGGATGAGCTCACTCGAGATTCAGGGCCGGGTCGGCGGCGACAGCGAAGTCGAGGTCAACGGCGACCCCGAGATGTTCCCCTTCGCTCAGTACCTGCCGTCGCCGGTGCCGCTGCCCACGGTCGCCGGCGGACTGACGATCGGTGACGGCGCCAGGATCGATGGCCGCTTCGAGTACACCTCGCCAAACGAGGCGAGCGGTGCGGGCGCCGGCTCGCCGACCCTCATCCGCGTCGCACCGGCGGCGGCGACCGCCGAGAGGACCGAGCCGGTTCGCAAATCACCCTGGCCCGGCCGCCTCTTCCGCTGGGTCGGGCTGGCGCTGTTGGGCCTGTTGCTGGCATGGCGGACGCCGGGCTGGCTCGACCGTCGGAGCACCGCGATCGAGGCTCGCCCGATGCTCTCCGCCGGCGTCGGCTTCTTGGGTGTCGCTGCCCTTCCGATCGGAATCGTGATGGCGACGGTCGCGATCGGCCTGCTGGCCGCGCTTCTCGGCCTGATGAAACTCGGCAATCTAGGTGCTCTCGTCCTCGTCCTGGGCCTGGTCACGGTCGCGCTGGTGGTGCTGCTCTTTTGGTTGATCGCCTCCTACTTGGCGCCCGTCGTCGTCGGCCTGTGCACCGGGCGGTGGATGCTCGAGCGGATCGCTGCCGACCGCGCCCGCGGTTTGGTGGCACCGTTGCTGGCCGGCCTGGTGATGCTCGGTCTACTGCGAGTGGTGCCGATTCTGGGCACCCTGGTGGCCTTGGGGGTGGTGCTGATCGGCTGGGGCGCGACCTTGCTGTGGTTCTGGAAGGGCGCAAGGGCAGGTTGAAGAAGCCAGGGACCGGCCGCAGCGTCCTGTGGGCGCTGGTTGGAGTCGTGCTCACCGGGGCGGTCGGAGTGCCGAGCCATGCCCAGGAGGAGGTCGGCAGCGAGGCTCGGCGATCGTTGCGCGCCGCGAGGCTCGACACGGCGCCGGCGATCGACGGAGAGGTCGTCGCCGACCCGGCGTGGAACGGAGTTCCCGCCGCCGGCGGCTTCATCCAGAACACGCCGGACGAGGGCGAGCCCTCCTCCGAGCGCACCGAGGTTCGGGTCGGGTTCACCGCCGACAGCCTCTACTTCGGCGTCGTCTGCTTCGATCGCGATCGTGACGGGATCATCGTCTCCGACAGCGGGCGAGACGCCTCGCTCGACGAGACCGACAGCTTCCTGATCCTTCTCGACAGCTACCTCGACCGGCAGAGCGGTTTCGTGTTCGGCACCAACCCGGCGGGGATCGAATACGACGGTCAGGTCACGGGCAAGACCGAGGGTGGGCTGAGCGCCGGCAATGCCTTCAATCTGAACTGGGACGCCGCCTGGGAGGTTCGGACCACAGTGAGCGAGATCGGGTGGAGCGCGGAGTTCGCCATTCCGTTCCGAACCCTGCGTTACGCCAGCAGCGACGCCAGGCGCTGGGGGGTCAACTTCCAGCGCAACATTCGGCGGCGTAACGAGGTGAGCTTCTGGGCGCCGCTCGATCGGCAATTCAACCTCTACTGGGTCTCCCTTGCCGGCAACCTCGAGGGGATCGAGCCGCCGAAGCAAAACAACCTGCAGCTGACGCCTTACGTGCTCAGCGACAGCCGGCGCGCCGGTTTGGCCGGCCCCGAGACCGAGACCGACAGCGAAGCCGGCCTCGACCTCAAGTACAGCTTGACGCCGAGTCTGACCCTGGACGCCACCGTGAACACCGACTTTGCCCAGGTCGAGGCGGACGAGCAGCAGATCAACCTCGACCGCTTCAACCTCTTCTTCCCCGAGAAGCGACCGTTCTTTCTGGAGAACGCCGGACTCTTTTCGGTCGGTGTCTCGGAAGAGGTTGAGCTGTTCTTCAGCCGGCGGATCGGGCTCGGGCCCGCCGGGGAGGAGATCCCCATCGAGGGCGGTCTGCGGCTCTCCGGCAAGGCGGGCCACAGCAACATCGGCCTGCTCTACATGCGAGCCGAAGAGACCGCCGGCATCGCGCCGCGCAACGACTTCGCGGTGGCGCGCTACAGCCGCGATCTGCCCAATCGGTCGGCCGTCGGAGCGATGTTCGTCGGGCGCGAGGGGGCGGGCGAACTAGCCGGCCGTGACGACGAGAACACCGCCTTCGGCATCGACGGCCGATGGGGTATCGGCCGCTACGGCCAGCTGTCGGGCTTCGTGGCCCGGACCGACACTTCCACTATCGAGCGTGACGAGCACGCCTACCGCTTCGCCGGCCGATACGACTCCGACACCCTGAGCTACTCGGTCGGCTACACCGAGGTTGGAGAGGGCTTCAACCCGGAGGTCGGCTTTCTGCGGCGCCGCGGCTACCGCAAGCCCGACGCGTTCGTGCTCTACCGCATCCGGCCGAAGAACTGGTTGGGGCTGCACGAGTTGCGCCCTCACGTGTCCTACCGAGGCTTCTGGGACTTCGACGACTTTCAGGAGACCGGGTACCTGCACGTCGACAACCACTGGGAGTGGAAGAACGGCTACGAGCTTCACACCGGAGTCAACTTCACCCGCGAGGGTGTCACCGAAGCGTTCGAGATCTTCCCTGGCGTGATCGTGCCTCCAGGGACCTACGACCACGAGGATCTCCAGCTCGTCTTCTTCACCAACCGCGGCGCACCCGTGTCGTTCGAGACGAGGTTGACGCTGGGTGGCGTCTTCGGCGGCGATCGCAGCTCCGTCTCTCCTTCCCTCGACTGGCGAGTCGGCGAAGCCTTCACCAGCGAGCTGAGCTGGAGCTACAACGACGTCGACCTGCCGGGAGGCAGCTTCGAGACCAACCTCGGTCGAGCGCGCCTCTCGTACTCCTTCACCCCCCGGATCTTCGTTCAGACCCTGGTGCAGTACAACGACCGGGCGAGCCGTTGGGCGACGAATCTACGCTTCGGCTGGCTGCAGAGCGCCAACACCGGTCTCTTCGTCGTCTACAACGAGATTCGCGAGATCGGGTCGCTCGGCGCCGAGAGGCCAGACCGCAACCTGATCGTCAAATACAGCCGGCTCTTCGACCTTCTGCGATAGCGAGCCCGCCTCGAGGTGGCGCGGCTCATCTTTGGGCCGCCCACCGGTTACACGTGTAGAATACGTGCATGAAGAAGAAGCTGACGATCACGATCGATGACGAGGTCTATGACGGCCTCTATCGCCACGTCGGCCGGCGGCGGATCAGCCGCTTCCTCGAGGCGCTGGCCAGGCCTCACGTGGTGGATGCCGAGCTCGAGGCCGGCTATCGAGCGATGGCCGCGGACGAGGTCCGCGAGACGGAGGCCGAGGAGTGGTCGGAAGGCCTGCTGGGTGACGTCGCCGATGAACCGCGCTGAGGTCTGGTGGGTGAGCTTCGACCCGTCGATCGGCGGCGAGATCCGGAAGACACGCACGGCGGTCATCGTCAGCAACGACGCCTCGAACCGGTCGCTCAATCGAGTGCAGGTCGTGCCGCTCACTACCCGCGTCGACCGGCTCTACCCCAGTGAGGCTTATGTCACGGTTGCGGGGCGCCGGAGCAAGGCGATGGCCGACCAGCTGGCAACGGTCTCCAAGAGGCGACTGCAGAGCAGGATGGGGAGGCTCGGGCACGAGGACATGGTCGCGCTCGAACGGGCGCTGAAGGTGCAGCTGGGCCTTTCCGACGCGAGTCGGTGAGTGGCGAGGCTCACGGCCCGACCTTCCGATGACGACCGCGACAGTGGTCTACGGAAGCAGGCCGCACGCCGTCCACCGCATGATATTTGCCTATCTCCCTGTCCGAGTTTGAGGGCGGCTTTGTGATTTCCTGAGTCCCGATCGGTTCTTCAAGGCACCGAGCAACCGGGTAGCAGCAGAGTTACCGGTCGAAGATGGTTCCAGAGAAACCTCCAGAGTTCGAGCCCGTCGACGGTCAGGCCGCCGTCCCCGCGAGCGGGACGGCTCTTTCCGCACGGACGGAGAAGGCCGAGGACGAGCTCGCCCGCTTCTTCGCCCAGTCGCTCGACCCGCTGTGCGTTGCCGGTCTCGACGGGTACTTCAAGCGCCTGAACCCGGCGTGGACGAACCGTTTGGGCCTGTCTTCGGAGGGCGGTACAGGTCTCTTGACCGTCCGCTGAAACGGGGTGGGTATTCCCGCCTAAGAAGCACCCGATCCGGACGGAATCGGGCTGCACACGATGGCCTACCGGGCGCGTTTGATCGGTGGCTCGCTCGAGGTGCAACCGCGGCGCGAGCTCGGCACGGCCCCGTCACCTGCGCCTTCCCCCTGCCCCAGACCTCCGCCACTGTCGCCGACGACTAGGACCATGTCCTCGAGAACGAGTGAAACACGGCCCGCGGCCAAGAAGAAGATTCTCATCGTCGACGATCACCCCGTGCTGCGGCGCGGGCTGGCGGGTCTGATCGAGACCGAGCCCGACCTCGCCGTCTGCGGCGAAGCCGAAAGCCGCTCCGCCGCGCTCGCGGCCATCGGCGAGGGCCGGCCCGACCTCGTCACCCTCGACTTGGCGCTCGGGGCCATGTCTCCAAACAGCAGCTCGACGACACGGTGCTGCTCGCCATCCGCCGTCTGCGAGACCTACATGAGCGACACGCTCGAGGCGCGGCTGGACGTACCAACGTACGTACCGAGTCCAGATCGTCTGCAGTCGCCAGAGGAACCAACGCGACGAGATCGCCAGCGTCCTGAGGGCGAGTGTCGTCGTCACGGGCCAGCAGCTTGAGCGCGATCAGCTCCGGCAGGCCCGCGAGCCCGCCGATCAGAGCCCACCCGATCCCTTTTTTTGATCCAGCAGTCCGCCGATGTCGGCAAGCGCGATCTGCAGGCGGTTCATCGCGCCGTTCGAGAAGGTGCTGGGCAATCCCCTCGCTCAGCGCCGGGCCGCTGCCGAAGCCACTCGCTCAGCAGCTTCTCGACCTCGCTCGCGGCTAGCGTCGGATTGTCGCGCGCGATCTTGAGCCGCATCATGCCCTCGCCTGCCGCGAAGATGATCCATGGCGGTTCGAAAGCGCGACGACACCAGGTTGTCCGCGGATTGCACGCGGCAATTCTACCAGACCGCTAGCTCCCTTTCTGACTCCATGTTCCCTCCGCAATGGGACTTTGCGGCCGTTACCCGAGACTCTCGAGCGTGCGGGTCACGGCCGCCTCGATCTTGCCCGGCTCGACCTCCTCGAGGTCGTAGCGCACGTCGGCGATCGGCAGGTCGACGTCGAGGATCCGTCGCAGATCGATCGGGGTACCCGCGACGACGACGTCGGCGTCCGCAGCGTTGATCGTCGCTTCGAGATCCCGCATCTGGGCGTCGCCGTAGCCCATCGCCGGCAGGATCTCTCGGGCGTTGGGGTACCTCTCGTAGGTTTCGCGCAGTGAGCCGACGGCGAATGGCGTCGGGTCGACGATCTCGGAGGCGCCGGCCTCGCGCGCCGCGTACCAGCCGGCTCCGCGGGTCAGACCGCCGTGGGTGAGCGTCGGGCCGTCTTCGACGACCAACGCTCGCTTGCCTCGGATCAGTTCCGGCTGGTCGACGGTGATGACCGATCGGCACTCGAGCAGCTCCGCTCGAGGGTTCGCCGATCGGCAATTCGTGACGACCCGCTCGACGTCCTCGGGCTCCGCCGTCTGGACTTTGTTGACGAGGATGACGTCGGCGAGCAGAAGATTCGTCTCCCCCGGGTAGTAGCCCAGCTCGTCGCCCGGCCGGTGCGGGTCGACGAGCGTGAACTGCAGATCCGGTCGGTAGAACGCGGTGTCGTTGTTGCCGCCGTCCCAGAGGATGACGTCGGCTTCGGCCTCGGCCTCGCCCAGGATCCGCTCGTAATCGATCCCTGCGTAGACGACGAAGCCGGCGTCGATGTGGGGCTCGTACTCCTCGCGTTCCTCGATCGTCGTGTCGTGCCTGTCGAGGTCCTCGTAGGTCGCGAAGCGTTGGCAGATCTGGCGCGAGAGATCGCCGTAGGGCATCGGGTGGCGAATTGCGACGACCCTCTTGCCGAGCTTCTTGAGGATCGCGGACAGGAAGCGGGTGGTCTGCGACTTGCCGACACCGGTGCGTACCGCGGTGACGGCGATGACCGGCTTCGACGACTCGAGCATCGTCGCCGGAGCCGAGCAGAGTCGGAAATCGGCACCCCAGGCGGTGACGCGGCTGGCGAGGTGCATGACGTACTCATGGGAGACGTCGGAGTAAGCAAACACCGCTTCGTCGACGCCGTGCTCGCCAAGGATCGACTCGAGCTCCTCTTCGGCGCGGATCGGGATACCCTCCGGGTAGAGGCTGCCTGCCAACTCGGGCGGATACACGCGGCCCTCGATGTCCGGGATCTGGGCCGCCGTGAACGCCACGACGACCGATTCGGCGTCGCCCCGGAAGAGGGTATTGAAGTTGTGGAAGTCGCGTCCGGCGGCCCCCAGAATGACGATTCGCTTGCGCTTCATGTCGGCTCCCTAGCGTGTCTCCGCTGCTGAATCTGTCCGTATTCGCGAACTCCCGGATCATACTCGCAAGCACTGGCGAGGAGCCGCGCCCCGAATGGGCGGCACATCTCGGGCTCCGACCCGAAGTTGGTCGCCAGGAATCGAGCCTCGGGATCGCCGGCGGTTACGACCCCGCGGCGCCGGTCAGCAGTGGGAACGGGTTGAGCGGCGGCAGGGTTCGGCGGTAGATCCCGTAGTGGAGGTGGGGCGGCGTAGTGGCAGCGTTGCCGGAGTTGCCGACGAAGCCGACGGTCGTACCGACGTCGATCCAGTCTCCGACCTCGATGTCGGCCCAGTCGTCGAGGTGGGCGTAGTAGTGAGTCTGACCCCCGGGACCGAGGACGGAGACGACCCGCCCTCCCAAGCGGTTCTCACCACGGCGCACGACCACGCCTCCAGTGGTCGAGCGCACCGGTGTGCCGCGCGAAGCGAAGATGTCGATGCCCTCGTGGCGACGGCCGCCGGAGCGGGGAGCGTGCCAGCTGTCGACGAGCTGCGCGGGCTCGACGTCGTCGACCGGTATCGGTAGCCCGCTGGGCGCCGTCCCGAAGTAGAGGCCGAGGACGCGACGCGGCTCGCTGAACAGAATCCGCGCCCGCGGCTCGCTGGCGACGAGCACCGCCAACATCACGGCGGCGGCGAGAACGAAGCCGATGCGTTCGCGAAGTCGTCCCCCCATGGCGTGCGGATTCTAGTGGCCTTTCCGGGAAGCGCCCGGACAGCGAGTGTCACTTACGGGCGCTCGCCGGGTGCCTGCAGATACAAAGCGAGGGCCCGAAGGCCCTCGCGAGCGTCGCGGGTCGGGCTCGAGCCCGATCAGCGGATCAGAAAGTGAGCTTCGCGCCGATGCGCACCTCACGCCTGGACTGGAGGACTTCGTCCATCCCGAAGCGCGGGTCGAGCGGAATGTCGTTCTCGGCGATCAACTGGTCGGCGTCGAAGCCGGCGAAGAACTCCTCCTCGGTGAGAGGCAGGTCCTCGGTGTTCTGGTTGTTCCAGACCACCCGGACGGTATCTTCGTCGAACAGGTTGATCACGTTGAGGCTCAATTCGAGACCGTAGCGGTCACCGATATCGAACCGGTGCTGCAGGTAGAGATCGGTCTGCGTCAACGTCGGTGTCCGCCCCAGCGAGCCGCGTCCTTCGGGGAAGAACGGCAAGCCGGGTGAGACGTCCACCTCGCGTGAGATCGGGGTCCCGCTGGCGACGTACTGATTGACTCCGACCGCGGTCCCGAAACCGAAGTTGTAGAGCGCCTGCGCCTTGAACTGATGCGGGCGATCGGTCGACAGCCGTCCGTAGACGGGATTGCCGTTCTGGTCGAAGCTCTGCTGTAACGCATCGAAGTAACGGTTGACGTTGGGCGCCGTGCGAGCCGTACCGAAGAGGGCCGAGTCCGCCGCGTAACCGCTCACCTCGTCCGAGCTCGCCAAGCCGGAGTAGTTGCCCCACAGCCGGCTGTAGAGATAGGTCGCGTGGAGCGACCAGCTGTTCGACAGCCGCTTCGTGAACTCGAGCTCGTAGCCGTCGTACTCCCGCTCGGCCCGGGGCTGAGCAGGAAACTCCGGACCGAGGATATTTCGTGCGATCCCCTCGCCGGGGTTGGCGATGTAGAAGACCTCACCCACGTTGGGCACCAGAACACCGACGTCCTCGATCGTCCGCTCGAGCTCTTTGTGCACGATGCGAAAACCGAGCGACATCCGGCTGTTCAGCTCGTGCTGGATGCCGAGCGTGATCTCGTTCGACTCCATCGGCTTGAGGTTCGGGTCGATGGTGGGGTCGTCGGGATCGTTCGAGGGGTGCCGCCGATCGATCTTCTCGATCAGCTGCCCGGCCGGGCAGACGGGGTTGTCGGCCAGGGTGTTGGTGTCGTAGCTGCAGGTGTCGACGTCGTTGAGGTTGATGTCGTAGGCATCGAGGGTGAAGAAAGAGTCGATCCACTTGTCGCCGCCGAACGAACCGCGCGGCATCTCGAGCTTGGTGATGTCGTAGAAGACCCCGTAGCTGCCATAGGCCTTCCACCGGCCGTCGCCGGTGACGTCGTAAGCGAAACCGAGTCGCGGCGCGACCTTGTCCGAGAAGCTGAAGTCGATCGCCGTCTCGGGGATCCCGGTCAGGCTCTCGGGGCCGGCGAAGGAAGGGACCTTCTCCTCCTCGGCGCGAACACCGATGTTGAGGGTCAGGCGTGGGGTGGCCGACCAGCTGTCCTGCAGGAAGATGCTGGTGTTCTCGCTCGACACGTTGCCCTGTGTGGCGATCTGCAGCAGCCGGAAGTAACCGAAGTCACCGGACACCTGCTCACCGGTGGTCGTCGTGTAGTTGCGGCCCCAGTAGTAGAGGATCCGCGGAGCCTGGTAGCCGTCGAGAACGTCGTTCGAGTAGTCCTCGAACTGGACACCGAGCTTGATCCGGTGATCGCCCGCGGCGGTCGGGAAGAACGAGACGTCGAACTGCGCCGAGTCGCGCTCGAAGATGTCGAACAACGTACCGTCGTTGGTGGCGATGTTCGACCAGCCCGGCGAGTGGCAGAACTCGGACGGGATCTGCGAGAAGACCTCGCAGTTGTTGAGACTCGAGGTCGAGTAGTTCTGGCGCAGCACCGTCGGTACGCCGGTCTCGGCGAAGTCGTACTTGTAGGTCCCCGCCTTGGCGCTCATCATCCACTTCGAGCTCGGCAGGTAGTCGATATAGCCGGAGTACGAGTAGTTCTCACGGTCTTCGTTGATGCTGTAGTTGGCGTCCGCGCTCTCGCGGCCGTTGCGTCCCGGCAGGATGCCCCTCTCTTCGTAGGGGCTGAAGTTCGCCGACACCTTGAAAAGGGCCTTGGAGCCGATGTTGCCGCTCACGTTGGCGGTGCCGTAGTCGTAGGTGCGTTTGCGGTTGTAGGAGTTGACCTCGCCGGTCGTGAACCGGACGGTCCGGGTCAGTTCCTCCGTCTGCGGTTGATAGCTGGCGAACATCCACAGCTTGTCGCGCACCAAGGGTCCGCCGAGCGAGAAGCCCGGCTCGAGGCGATCGAAGCTGTCTTCCGCGAAGACGACGTGCTCGGCGATGTCGGGATTCTCTAGATTGCGCTGCAGCACCGGCCGCTCGTCACCTTGCAGTGAATCGTCGGTGTAGAGCACTCTCACGTCGCCCTTGAACGCGTTGCTGCCGGTCTTCGTCACGACGTTGATCACGCCGCCGGTCGAACCACCGTACTCGGCGGCGTAACCGGTCGACTTGACCTGCACCTCTTCGATGAAATCGGTGATCACGTTCTTGCGCGAAGTGCCGACCTGGAGGTCGGTGGTGTCCATGCCGTCGACGATGAACCGATTCTCCGCGCCGCTCGAACCGTCGATCTGAATACCACCGGTGGCCCTGTCATCCACCGCCGAGGCGGTGTAGGCGACGACCGACGTGAAGTCGCGGCCTCGAGGCAGCGCTTCGATCGTCGCGCTGCTCAGACTGGTCGTCGTCGCGCTCTGCTTGACGTCGATCAGAGGCCGGTCGCCGGTCACCGTCAAGGTGTCGGTTACGGCGCCCAGCTCGAGGACGAGCTCGATCTTCAACAACTGACCGAGGTTCAGCTCGATGGCCTCGACGCCGCGCGGATTGAACCCTTCGAGGGTCGCCGTAAGGGTGTAGGTCCCGGGCGGCAACGCCGGGAAGCGGAACATCCCCCGGGCATCGGTCTGCGCGACCGCGACACCGGCGAGGTTGACGCTCCGCGCCTCCACCGTCGCCCCCGGCAGAGCGCCGCCCTGAGCGTCCGTCACGGTGCCTTCGATAGCTCCCGTCTGCTCTTGAGCCGCAACCGGCGGGGCCCCCGGCAGGGCCGTCAGACCTATCGCCAGAGCGACGATGATCCAGGATCTCTTGTGTTTCATTGCTTTGGTTCCTCTTTGAACTCGTTGTGAGCTCGCCGCCGATCGCTGTCAGGGCACCGAGCTCGCGGTGTTGCTTTCACCCGGGGCGCTCGCTCTGCGCGCCCTCGGCTCGAGGCGCCGTTCCACGCTCGCCGCCATGGGGAGTGCGCTCCCTCGAGCGAGAAGAGCAGGAGCGGCTGTCGGTTGAATTCGCGGTTCCTGAATGTCGGACTCGTCCGCGCTTGATGAACCGCCTCACCACCTCCCTTTTTCGAGAGATCCGGCCGAGATGCCGGGGTCACGGTTCTCCGTCACCACTCTTCGCTTCGATCGGGCGCCACCCCGACGGGCAGCTTGCCGATAGGTCACAAAACGGTTCCGGCCTCGGCCTCTTTGTCTTGCGACCGCCACGATAGGACTCTGCATAGAGCGTGCCATCACGGTGACGATCGGTTTACGCTCAAACTCCCGATCTGTAAGGGATTTCGGGCAGATGCGAGGCTCGATCTGAGGCCCCGAGACGCAAGTTTTCCTTGAGCGAAGCGGCAGACTCCAAGAAACTGCATCGACTTTCGTTTGCTGTCGCACCTTGCCTATTCGTCTAAACACCAAATGGTGGAAGCGAGTTCGGCGGTGAGTGCGAGCCGGTGTTGCTCGGACTCCAATTTTCTAGACCGGCGGGTTCGAGAATGTGTCCCGAAGGCACCCGCCCGCTGGTACCCTGAGAGGATGGGAGAGAGAATCAGATCTCACATCACACTTGTCGTAGCCGCGATCGCGTTACTGATCTCCCCGGGCGCACGAGCGGCCGGGGAAGCACTTCACCTCGACCTCTCGGACCCCGGCTGGGAGCTCGAAGGTGAGGGGACGGTCGTGGAGGAGTTCGACGGCGAGGTCGCGCTGAGGCTGATGTCGGGGAAGGCGACCTTCCGTGGTCTGGGGCTGCTCGACGGGACGATCGAGTTCGATCTCCAGGTCACCGAGCTGCGCTCGTTCGCCTACCTCTACTTTCGAATGGTGAGCGACGACGAACACGAAGAAATCTACTTCCGCCCCCACAAGTCGCTCTTGCCGGATGCGGTTCAGTACACGCCGGTCTACAAGGGGTCGAGCCAGTGGCAGCTTTACCATGACGCCCGTGCGACCGCCGCCGCCCACCTCCCCGCCGGCAACTGGATTCCGATCAAGGTGGTCGTCGAAGGGCGAAGGGCGGCGGTTTTCGTGGGCGCCGCCGCCGAGCCGCAGCTCGTCGTGCCGAGACTGGCCCGCGAGGCGGGCCCCGGCTTCATCGCGCTGCGCTCGTTCATGACGTTCGGCACTCCGCCGGACACCTATGTCGCCAACTTCGCGAACGTCGTGGTGCGGCCCGGGGTCGTCGACTACGAGTTCCCTCAGGTCGAGGTGGACGATCGAGGGGGATCGGATCCTGGCCGGATCGAACGGTGGCAAGTCTCTCCAGCCTTTGCCCCGGCCGAGGGAGACATCCTCGAGCTACCCTTGGACCTCATCGAGAGCGACCAATGGCAGTCGGTCCCGGCGAACGCGGACGGGCTGGTCGAGATCGAGCGCTACCTAACGCGGCCGGAGGGCCTGCGGCGAGCCTCGGTACTCGCTCGCTTGCGGTTCACTGCGGCCGAGGTGACGACCCGGCGCCTCGACCTCGGCTTCAGCGATGAGGTGAGCGTCTTCTTGAATGGCCGCCTCCTGGTGGTCGATGATGAGAGCTACAGCTTCAATCTGCCGCGGCGTCAGGGTCTGTGGGCCACCGATCAGCTTTCTCTCTTTCTGCCGCTCCGGCAGGGAGTCAACGAGTTGATCGTCGCGGTGACCGACAGGTTCGGTGGCTGGGGTCTTTCCGGGCGGCTCGAGGCCACGGATGGCGTCGCGGTCGAACCGCGTTAGCCAACGATTGAGCCGCGCCCTGGATTCTCGATCTGCCTTCGGGAGAAGGGTCGAGGATGCCTTCAGTCGCCGACGAAGGTGACCTCTTCGGCGATTTGCTCGAGGTAGAACCACCAGCCGCTCGTACCGTCCAGCAGGTCGCGATCGTCGCCGGCGGCACAGTTGCCCGAGCCGCCGGGCAGCAGCGAGCTCAGTACGATGTCGCCGGTGGGGCCGGGCAGAAGGATGGTGTCGGCGACCGCCTCGCTGAGGAAACCGCGTGCCAGGCCGTTGTCCAGCCGGAAGACCGGCTCGCCGACGAGGCTGCCCGAGAGTCGGCCTTCGTCGAGGATGATCGGCACGCCGTCGAGGACGAGGATGAAGATCGGTACCGGGCCGACATCGGTGACGACGCAGGGCGCCACCGTCGTCGGCACCGGCGGAGTGTAGCCCGAGGTGGTGCCGGGGAGCGCTTCCAGGCAGGTACCGGCGGTGAGGCCGTCGTAGGTGGTCGTTCGCGGGATGGCGACCTCGCGATCCCAGTCGCAGACGGTCGTGGCGAGCGGTTCGGTGCACAGCCCGCAGCCGGCGTCGATGCGCAGGTCGGTCGCGGTCTCCGCAAACGGCCGGAAGCCGAGGATGAGACTCAGGTCGAGGAAACCGTCGAAATCGCCGTCGGTCTCGATCGCCGTCTGCAGGGAGTCGTTGAACGACGGTCCGAGGCCGAGCGGCAGCTCGTCGTCGGTAAAATCGACGCAGCCGAAACCGGGAACGTCGACAAAGACGTGGGGGTCACGCAGATCGAGATCGATCACCCGGAAGGCATCGGGCGCGGGCAGCGGCGGCACCTGGTTGTCCCAGGCAAGCGTATTGCCGCTCTCGAAGCCGTCGGAGAAGAGCGGGGCGCCGGCGGTCTCGTCATCTGCTTGGGAACTGGTCGCCGGCGCCAGAGCAAGCGATAGGACGGCACAGGCGAAGCCAATGCGAAGTCGTCTCATCTCGCCGTTCACTTTACAGGATGAGCAAACGAGTCGCGCCCCCGCTCGCCGGGTATCATCGCGCGGTGGCGTGGTACAGGGAATGGTTCGGGGAGGACTATCTGGAGCTCTACGCTCATCGCGACGCGGGCGAAGCGCGGGCCCACGTCGACTTCGTGGAAGAGGCTTTTCGCGGCACCGAACCGCGGGCGGTGCTCGATCTCGCCTCCGGCGGCGGCCGCCATACGCGGGAGCTGCGCCGGCGCGGCTACCGGGCCCTCGGCAGCGACCTGTCGCTGACGCTGCTGGCTCAGGGCGCCGACCTGCCGCGGGTCGCTGCCGATATGCGGGACCTGCCTTTCGCCGACGGCACTTTCGACTGGCTGCTCAACTTCTTCACCTCGTTCGGCTACTTCGAGAGCGAGCGCGAGAACTTCCAGGTGCTCGAAGAGGTAGCCCGCGTGCTCACGCCGGGTGGGCGCTTGCTGATCGACCTCTTCAACAGCAAGCAGGTCATCGCGACGCTCAAGCCTCGCGACCGACAAGAGAGCGACGGACAGATCGTCGAGATCCGGCGTTGGTACGACGCCCAGACCCGACGCATCAACAAACGGATCTGTCTCGAGCGCCAAGGAGAGCCGACGCGCACCTACCTCGAGAGTGTGCGAGCCTACGACCGCGAGGAGGTGGTCGACGGGCTGGAACGAGCGGGCCTCGAGATCACGACAATCTTTGGCGACTTTCAAGGAGGACCGAGTGACGGCGACAGCGAGCGCCTCATCTTCGTCGGGCGCAAGCCGTAGCTTGCAGTCGAGCGTCGACTTGGCGAGCCTCGACCTCTTGCCGTCCCTTCCGCGGTCGTTCTTGGCGGGCCGGGATCGCGACCTTCTGGCTCCTCTCGAGTTCGTCGCTCCGGGAGAGCTCCCGCGGGAGCTCTCCGCGGGAGTCGATCGCCGCCCCTTGGCTGCCGGGTTGGCCGATGCCAACGACTCCTACGGTCACCTACGAGCCA
>CALZKB010000055.1 GCA_945787575.1 Thermoanaerobaculia bacterium
GGAGCTGGTCTTCTCGTCGCAGCTTCGCCCGCGGCTGCCGGCGATCCTGCTCGACACCTTCGAGCGCAAACTGCAGCGCACCTTTCCCGGCTACGCACCCGTTCAGATCCCGCCGGCCCACGCCTGGCTCGCCGAACGGCTCGCCATACCGATCGACGAGTTCGAGGCGCTGCTCGCCGCCCGCAGTCGGCAGGTTGGAGACGAGTCGACCGCCGAGCTGCTCGCCGGCCTCGACAACGACGCCTGCGTCGTCGAGACGGCGGCCGGCGCTCGCTGGGTAAGCGCTCAGGACCGGCTCCCTCGAGTGCTGCGTGGACTCGATCTCGAGCTCGCCGATATCCGCCTGCTGAAGGTGAGTCGGCCGACGGAGCCGGTGCCCGAGGAGTTCTATCGCGAGCTGAGCGAGGTCACCTCGACGGTCGACGATCTCCTCGATGACGACACCGAAGCGACGGCGGCCGATCGACTGACCGAGTTCCTGGGTGAATGGCTGCGGTTCTATGGGCCGATCTCCCGGGAGGCCGTGTGCGCGGCTCTCGGCCTCGAGCACGCCCGTTTCGACATCGCCCTCGGACGGTTGGTCGACGAGGAGCGCCTCGTGGTCGACCGCTTCCGGCGCGAGGAGGATGTCGAAGAGCTCTGCGACGCCGAGAATCTCGAACGGCTGCTACGACTCCTGCGGGCGTCAGCCCGCCCCTCGTTCGAGACGCTGCCCCTCGCACAGCTGCCGCTGCTGCTCGCCGGCGAGCAGGGGCTTCTCGAGCGCGGCGACGGGATCGACGGGTTGCAACGCGCGCTCGAGCGGCTGCTGCTCTACCCCGCTCCGGCCGCTAGCTGGGAGACCGATCTGCTGCCGGCGCGGCTCGATCCCTACTACCCGGCCTGGCTCGATTCGGTATTCCAGGAGAGCGACTTGCTGTGGCTTGGCGCCGGCCGCGAGCGCATCACCTTCGCCTTCGCCGAGGAGCGCGAGCTGCTCGCCGATCTGGTCGAAGGAATAGATCTGCCCGCAGCATTGGCCGCGCAGCTCGACGATGGCCAGGGACATTCCTTCGAGGAGCTGCTTCAGAACGCGGGCTCGAGCTCGAGCGAGCTCACCGAGGAGATCTGGCAAGCGGTCTGGCAAGGCCGTCTCACTAACGCGCAGTTCGCCGCCTTGCGGCGCGCGGTTCTCGGTCAGTTCAAGCCCAGCGCCATCCCGTCGCCGAGCCGCAGCAGGCGGGTGGCCACCGGCCGGCGAGCGTTCGATCGCTGGCGATCCTCTCGGCCAAGCGGCGGCGACTGGTACGCATTGCCGATACCGGCGCCGCCGGCCGACGCGCTCGAGGCCGAGGAGCGTGCCAAAGAGCGCGCACGATTGCTGCTGGCCCGCTACGGAGTGCTCTTTCGCGAACTGCTCGAGCGCGAGCTGCCGCCGTTCATGTGGTCCGGAATCTTCCGAAGCTTGCGGCTGATGGAGCTCTCCGGAGAGGTGATCGCCGGCCACTTCTTCGAGGGCATTCTCGGTCCGCAGTTCCTCTCGCAGCCAGCGTGGCGGCGGCTCCAGGGTGGACTCCCCCAGGACCGGATCTTCTGGATGAGCGCCCTCGACCCGGCCTCGCCGAGCGGCCTCGGGCTCGACGAGTGGCGGGGTCGCTGGCCCGCCCGGCGGTCGTCCAATCACCTGGTGTTCGACGGCGCCCGCCCGGTGGTCACCTCGAGGCGCCACGGCGGCGAGCTGCGGATCGAAGCGGCGCCGGACCACCCTCGCCTTCCCGCCTACCTCGAGTTTCTGAAGGTGATACTCACCCGCGGCTTCCATCCGCGCAAGTCGGTCGACGTCGAGACGATCAACGGCGAGTCCGCAACCAGCAGCCCCTACGCCGAGCTCCTGACCGAACTCTTCAGCACCACCCGCGAGCCTCGCTGCTTGCGGCTTCGCCGGCGCTACTGAGGGCTAGCGGACAGTGTAGGCGAGGAGAACGCGCGCGTTGAGCAACCCATCGTTCTCGGTCGCCGTCGAGGGCGGACGTACGACCTCGAGAGGGCTGTAGAAGAGCTCGGTCGCCCAGCGCCAACCGTCCCTGCCTTGGCGCGCTACACCGAGGGCGACCGACAGCGTCGTGCCGGAGGTGAGAAGCCGGGAGCGATCGTTCAAGCCGCGGTAGTCGGCTCGCACTTGGAATTCCAGATCCATGAAGTTGACGGCGGCGCTCACGTAGGGCTCCAGGCGTCCTTCGGCGCCCTTCGCGCGGGCCAGCGACACCTCCAAACTAGTGCTGTCGATGGTGATCTCGTCATTCGAGGGCAGCTCGCAACCGAACTCGTTCGGACCGTTCGCGATCTCGTTCGCGGAGCAGGTGAAATCGCCGGCGAAGGTGCCGTGCTGAACCGTCAACCGCAGCCCCGTGCGAACGCTCCGGGTCGCCAGCGTCCGCGCCAGCCCCAGGGCAAGAAGGTCGGGCTCCACTCCCGAGATGTCGATTGCCGCCAGGTAGCTGCCTTCGACGGTGAATCCGCGCGGCAGCCCCACGGCGAGGCGCGGGCGACCGAAGATCGAAGTTCGATTGATGTCCTCCTCTTTGGTGCCGTTGAAACCGACCCTGCGTTCGGCGGCGCTCAGCGACGGGACCGAGTCCGCCTCCAACCCGACGACGATTCCGCCCGGCTCCAGATCCTGCGGCGGGCCGAAACCGGTCAGCAGGTTGACGCTGGCAAAGTACTTCATCGCCCATGCCTCGGGCCGGTCGAAATCGAGGGAGGCGCTGGCCGTCACCGGGATCTGAGCGCAGAGGGTCACCGATCCGAGCGTCGTGATCAGGGCGAGAAACCACGTCGTCCCGAGCTTGCTCATGGCCTCGTCGACGGACTCCCGACCAGTTCGGCGAAACGCACACCGTCGTGGCCGCGCAGCGCGGCTACTCGGTCGGCGAGCGAAGGCCCGTCCACGGCCCCGGCATCGAGCTCGATCACGAAGAGCCCGAGGCTGCTCGGCCCGTCCACGATGCGGCCTCCCATCTCGTGGAGCAGCTCGCGGAGCTCTTGCTCGGTGATGCCCTCCGAGAACAGCACCCGCACTCGCGGTGCGCCCCCGAGGATCTCTGGCCGAGGCGCGGCCAGGGTTCGAAATGGGGCACTCGGCTCGCTACCGACGGGAGCTTGCTCGATCCGGCGGGCAACGAATAACCCCGCCACCAGGACGAGGGCGGCGGCCTGAGCGAGTAGCAGCCAGCGCAGCGCTCCTGGCAGCGAGCGGAAGCGGGCGCTCCCGGTCACCGGGCCGATGGCGGCGTCTCCAGCCAGTCGCTCCTCGAGCTTGCGGAACCCGGCGGCGGCGTCGAAGGACGGCACGGGCCCTTTCCGCACGGCATCGCGCAGCTCCTCGAGCTCCCGCAGCTGGCTCCGGCAAGTGACGCAGTTGGAGGTGTGGAGCCGAACCTGCTCGTGCTCTTCGATCTCGAGGGTGCCGTTGACCCTCCAGGGCAACAACAGGTCGAACTGCTCGTGTTCGGTCATCTGGACCCTGTCCTTCCTTCTTCTCGTCCAGCGGTGTGCGACGGCTGGATGAGAGCTCTGAGCTTCCTTCTGGCGTAGAACATTCGAGTCTTGACGGTGTTCTCGGGACAACCGACGATCTGTGCGATCTCCGCGTACGAGTAGCCGAGGTAGTAGGTGAGCTCGACGACCGCACGATGCTCGGGTGAGAGCTTGGTGAGCGTGCGCCGAATCTGGTCTCGCCTCTCGGTGTCGGCGAGGTCGAGGTCCGGCCCAGCCTCGTCGACGAGCAGGTCGGGCTCGACCGCCACCATCGTCGGTGCCCGACCGAGCTTGGCTATCGCCTTGAGCGCCTTGCGGTAGGCCACCCCCATGATCCAGGTCGAGACCCGCGACCGGCCGGCGAAGGTCTGCGCTTTCTGCCAAACCACGACCATCACGTCGTTGACCAGCTCCTCGACCAGCCCGCGGCGACCGGTCATCTTGAACAGGAAGGCAGCGACGGGCTGGTGATACCGCAGGAAGAGCTTCTCGAATGCCTGCACGTCGCCCTCGGCGACGGCGGCGAGAAGGGCTGAGTCTTCGAGGTTCATCGGTAGAGATGGAGACCTTCTGCGAGTTAGTACCGCCTGGGAGGCGTTTCGGTTCAATCCGCTAGATTCCCGTGAACTCTTCGGGTCGCCCGGGGCACTAACTACCCGACGAGCAATCACCCAAGGAGGCACCAGATGCTGCGACAGAGGATTCTATTGAGTGGGCTCGCGCTCGCCTGCGCCTTGACCAACGCTCAGTGTGGAGGCGGCGGCGGCGGGGGCGGCGGCAGCACGCCGACGGTTCCGGCCAACCGAGTCGTCATCTCGATCATCGACAACGAGTTCGACCCGCGGTCGCCCGTCATCGCACCCGGCACCACGGTGCGTTGGGTCCTCGACGGCATGGACCCGACCCACACGACGACCGAGATGAACGGTACCTGGGACAGCGGTTTCGTCTTCAACGCGCAGGGCAACTTCTACGAGCGCACGTTTTCCGCCTCGGAGGACGGCATGACCTTCGAGTACTTCTGTGTGACCCACCAGGCGTCCCACGCGATGCAGGGCTCGATTCGAGTCGGCAGCGGCGCACCGGATCCGCAGCCTGGGTATTGAGCGGAGAGGCGGCAGCCCAAGATCAGTTCACGGCGTGGAGGGATCTCGGAATCGTCGCTCCAGCAGGGTGCGGTGTCGGCCCGCCACGTAGCCTGTGGCAGACTGGAAGTCGCAGCAATACCCGGGCTGGAAGGCGGAGATGCGACGGCAGCGCACGCGAGCAGCTGGCATGGCGATCCTAGCGCTGGTTCCCTGTGCCGCTGGAGCCGACATCGATGCCGACAACTTCAGCGCGGCGGTGACCCTCACCTCGGACTACGTCTACCGCGGCGTCTCGCAATCGCGTGAAGGGCCGGCGGTTCAAGGCGGCTTCGACTTCGAGACCGAGCCCGGCTTCTTCGTCGGGATCTGGGCTTCGAGCGTTCAATTATCCTCACCCGACGAGCGTCGGAGTCCGCGGGAGCTCGAGCTCGACTACTACGTCGGGTACCGCCTGGATCTGAGCGCCGCTTGGGGCGGTGACCTCAGCGTGACCCGCTACACCTATCCGGCCCCGGGCACGACTTTCGACTACGACTACACCGAGATCAAGCTCTCGCTCGGCTACGAGGACCTTCTGGCCGGCTCGCTCGCCTACACCGCCGACGCCTTCGGCTTCGGCGGAGACGGCCTGGCGTACGAGCTGCTGGGGCGGCGGGCGCTCAGCGAGAACTTGGAGGCCGTGGCCGGTTTGGGCTTCTTCGACCTCGACGACGCCTTCGGCGACGGCTACACCTATTGGAATCTCAGCCTCTCGCGGTACCTCGGTCGATTCACCTTGACCGCGAGCTATATCGACACCGACCGTCCGGCCCGGAGAATCTGGGGGCGCCTCAGCGCGGGCCGGCTCGTCGTCAGTCTCTCGGCGAGCATTCAATGAGCCTGGGCCGACGCCCGATTGAACCACGATCGACCCTTCGGGAACCCACTCTGATGAGACAATGACGTGCTGCAACGACCTCCGACCGCCATGACCCACCGACGCCTGCTGTCGATCGTTCTCGCCCTGCTGGCGGCGCCGGTGTGGAGTGAGACGCCGCGGGCGCCGACCCCGTCCGCGAAGCCCCACCACCTGGACGAGGCCACGGCCCGACGACACATCCTCGTGACGTTGCCCCAGAAACCCTCGCGGAGATTGCTGTCCGCCGGCTCGACCCCCCGAGGTTACGGCGCAAAAGCCGGCTACAAGACGTCGGCCCGGGTCAAGCGCATGGTGGGCCGACTCGCGAAGGCCTACGGCTTGAGGACGGTGGACGAGTGGCCGATCAAGGCGCTCGACGTGCACTGTGTCGTGTTCGAGCTTCCGGGCGACCGCTCGATCGCCGAGATCCTGGCGCTGCTCGCCCGGGATCCGAGGGTGGAGAGCGCTCAGCAGATGGGGCTCTTCAGGGTCCTGGCCCAGCGTTACGACGACCCTTACTTCGGCCTCCAGCACGGTATCCAGTCGATGCAGATCGAGCAGGCGCACCTCTGGGCTCGCGGCGAAGGCGTAGAGATCGCCGTCATCGATACCGGGGTCGACCTGACGCACCCCGAGCTCGAGGAGCGCATCGTCGATGCCGAGGACTTCGTCGACGAACGCTCACCCAGCTTCACCGGCGACATTCATGGGACCGCCGTTGCCGGCGTCATCGCATCGACTGCCAACAACGGGATCGGCATCATCGGAGTCGCACCTGCCGCCAAGGTCCTTGCGCTCAAAGCTTGCTGGCCGCAGCAGAACCGTTCGGTCGCGGCGTTGTGCAGTAGTTTCACCCTCGCCAAGGCGATCAGCTTCGCGATTTTGCAGCGCCCCGACATCGTAAACCACAGTTTGGCCGGTCCACCGGACGCGTTGCTTTCGCGGTTGCTCTCGCGGGCCAGCGAGCTCGGCATCATCGTGATCAGCGCCGCCGATCCGGCAGCACCTGAAGGGCCGGGGTTACGGCTCAACGCTCCGGGAGACGAGATCCTCACGACGATGCCGTTCGGGGCTTACGACTTCCTGTCCGGAAGCTCGCTCGCCGCGGCCCACGTCTCAGGCCTCGTCGCCCTGTTGCTCGAGCATGATCGAGAGCTCTCCGCCGATCAGATCCTGGCCATTCTGCGAGATACCGGCGGCACGTCCGCGCAGGGAGTCAACGGCTGCCTCGCCCTCGCCCGCGTTCGCGGCTCCGGCAGCTGTCCGGGGCCGGCTCTCGCGGCTCGGCGAGAAAACAGCGGGCCGCCGAGGCTTCGGCCAGCCTCCAGTGGTCGGGGCTCAGCCGCCGTTCAAGGGAAGATCCCCAGCCCCTGGTAACAGCCGGCGATCTTGTCGATCGCGTTGATGAAGGACGCGGTGCGCAGATCCGCCTCCTCGCCGTACTGCAGCTTGATCTCGCGTACCTGCAGATAGGCCAACGAGATCGTCTCCTCGAGCCCCGAGCTGACGAGGTCGGCCTCGCCCGCTCCGAGGGCGAAGAACTCGGTCTCCTCGGCGTCGAAGCGCTTCTCGGTCTGCGCCTCGATCGCGGAGAGCAGACGCCGGTTGGACATCTCCTCGAAGCGCTTCTGGAGGCGACCGAACCGCAGGTGTGAGAGGTTCTTGACCCACTCGAAGTAAGAGACCGTGACGCCGCCGGCGTTCAAGAACGCGTCGGGGAGCACCATGACGCCGCGCTCGCGCAGGACCTCGTCGGCACCGAAGGTGGTCGGGCCGTTGGCCGCCTCGGCGACGATCTTGGCCCGCACTCTCGGCGCGTTGTCTCTCGTGATCTGCCTCTCGATCGCCGCTGGGACCAGAACGTCGCAGTCGAGCTCGAGACCGTCCTTCGATTCGTGCAGATCGGTCGCACCTGGGAATCCGAGAATCGAACCGGTTTTCGCGCGATGCTCGACGAGCGCCTCGAGGTCGAGCCCGCTCGGATCCGAGATCGCGCCCTCGTACTCGAGGATCCCGACGAGCACCGCGCCCGCTTCGACGAGGTACTTGGCGGCGTGGTAGCCGACGTTGCCGAGTCCTTGCACCACCACTCGCTTGCCATCGACGCCGGGGCCGAGGCCGAGCGCCTTCATGTCGTCCTCGATCGCACACGCCTCGCGGATACCGAAGTAGACCCCCATCCCCGTCGCCTCGGTGCGGCCACGGATGCCGCCGAGCGGTATCGGCTTGCCGGTGACACAGGCGACCGAGTTCAGCTCGCCGCTCGAAAGCGAGTTATAGGTATCGACGATCCACGCCATCTCACGGGGTCCGGTGCCGAGGTCGGGCGCCGGCACGTCGACACCGGGACCGATGAAGTTCTTGCTCTTGAGCTCGGCGGTGAAGCGTCGGGTGATCCGCTCGAGCTCGCCCACGGAATAGGCCCGCGGGTCGATCTTGATGCCGCCCTTGGCACCACCGAACGGCACGTCGACGATCGCGCACTTGTAGGTCATCAGTGCCGCCAACGCCTTTACCTCATCCTCGTTGACGTGGACCGAGTAGCGGATGCCGCCCTTGGTCGGTAGCTTGTGATGGCTGTGTTCGGCGCGCCAGGCGTGGATCATGTCCATCGACCCATCGTCGCGCTTCACCGGAAAGCTCACGTGGTAGACGCTGTTGCAGGCCCGGATCTGGCGGAGCAGTCGTGGGTCGTGGGAGGTCATCCTGGCGGCCCTGTCGAACCCCCGGTTGACCTGTTCGTAGAAGCTGTATTGCTCACTCATCGCAAGGCTCCCTCGAAAGGTTTCGGCGTGCTGTCGGTCCGGCTACCGCTTGACTCTGGCTCCCTCTTCTTCGACCGAGAGGATCCACCCGACGATCTTGCCCGGTTGCACCGGACCCTGCTCTTTCCAGAACCTCGCATCCCGCAGATAGCGGCTCGAGGTGTCGGTCTCGGGAATGCCGGAGATCTCTTCGTGGATTCTCCGAAACCGCTGCACCCAGCGTTCGCAGTTGGCGAGCCTCAAGTCGACCCAGCCCGCCGCGCACCACTTCTCGACGAGCTCCGGAGTCACCTCTCGGTCCTCGCAGTCACCGGGAACGATGACTTTCGGTCCCCGCAGCAGGCGACCGTCGGCTAGCAGCAACGGGATCCCGATCGCGGCGATCTCGTTGGCGAGCCGCGCGCGTTCGTTGACGAGACGGTTGAGCCGGGCAACGACTTCTTCGGGATGGGCGTCGCGGACCGCCGCCATCGTGCCGAACGCTTCGCGCAGCAAGTGCGCCTCGAACAGCAGCTTGGTGTTGTGCGGCGGGCCGAGCATCTCGAAGGCGACGCTTCGCGTCTCTCCCTCGGCTTCGAGCTCGGTCATCCGCTCGAGCGCCCAATGGCGCATGAGTCCTGCGCGATAGGTCGGACCGAGCACGGCCTTGTCGAGCGAGTTGACGATGTCGTGCCCGGTGTTGCCGCCCTCGATCTCGAAGATCAGATAGCGGGCGATCTCCTCGGGGGTGACGAACTCCATCTGGCGGGCGGTCGTCAGCAGTGCGAACTCCTCGAGGCTGAAGAGCCCGTTCTCGCCGGTGTCGATGAACACCGTTTCGAGAACCTCGTCGGTCTCGCGCCCCGCGGTTGGATCGTGAGTCGAGAACGTCGGTCCGATCTCGGCTGGCTCCGCTTCGACGAGGCGGATCGGCTGCCCCTTGCGCCAGATCGGGCCGTGCTCGATGCTCTTCCAGGCGATCGCCGCCGCTGGCTTGATCTCCTTGATGATCGGCGCGCCCGGAGTGCGGGCCATGAGAAAGAGCAACATCGAATGGGCGCCGGCCATCGCACTCTTCGACAGGAGCATCCGGCTCGGCTTCTCCTCGGAGTGGGTGTAGGGGACGTTCAAGCCCATCCCGCCGGTACCGCTGGTCCCGACCTTCATGTAGACGCTGGCGCCGCAGTCGGTGAGACTGCGGTAGAGCACCTGAATGTGGCGGATGAGACGCGGCACGTAGAGCGCCTCGAGCAGATCCTCGGCCGTCTCTTCGTCGACCGCACCGGTCCCAATCTGCTCCCACAGCCGTTCCGCGCTCGGGTAGATGTCCTGGTAGGCGATCGCCGTAGCGGTGTTGACGCAGTCGATCACCACGTCGGGGCGGCTCTCGCCGAGCAGGCGGTAGAGCAGGAACGTGTCGAGATCCTCATTGGCGAGCTGACGCAACTGCGAGCTGATCCGCTCCCGCCGATCGGCCTCGTGATCGAGGCCGAAGATGTCGCCGGCCGACACCGAGACGAGCGTGTCGCCGGCTTCCGGCGCCAGTTCGTCGCGCGCCGACTCCGCTTCCTCGAGCCGTAGCGAGTGGATCTGGATCTCGCTCGCTCTGTCCACCAGCAGCTCGCGGCAGACGGCAGTGCCGACCAGGCCGTACCCGCCCAGCACCAGGATCTTGCTGCCCTCGATCTTCATGGATCCGCCTTGTCGATGGAACGAAAAACAGCACCCGGCGTAGCCACGGGTGCCGACGAGAAGCTTAGCAGAAGGGGGGCTCGGACCGGCGCGGGGGCCGAACTCTCACCGCCGCGCTCGCAGGCCAGCCCGAGACCTCGCGAACGACGCCGGCTTGACGGCGGCGCGCTCAGGATCGAAGATCAAGCGACGGAGGCGAGCGATGGACCCGCGCTACCCGATCGGCGAGTTCGAGAAGCCCGAGAAATTGACCGCGGCCGAGCGGGCCGAGGCCATCGACGCAATCGCCGCCGCTCCGTCCGAGCTCCGCAAGGTCGTCGACGGTCTCGTCGACGCGCAGCTCGACTGGCCGTACCGGCCCGACGGCTGGACGGTTCGCCAAGTGGTGCATCACCTTCCCGACAGCCACCTCAACAGCTTCATCCGCTTCAAGCTCGGCCTGACAGAGACCACGCCGCGGATCGGGACCTATCAGGAGGCCCTCTGGGCGGAGCTCCCGGATGCGAGCCTGCCGATCGACGTCTCCCTCAGATTGCTCGACGCCTTGCACGAGCGTTGGGTCGCCCTCTTGCGCTCGCTCGACAACTCCGATTGGGCGCGGACGATCGACCATCCCGAGATGGGTCGACTGCGCCTCGATCAGCTGCTGGCGCTCTACGGTTGGCACTCACGGCACCATGTTGCGCACATTCGCTCGCTTCGCGGGCGCATGGGTTGGTAGTCTTCCGTTCTAGACGGTCGCTCGGCCCCGCGCCCCCCGTCAACAACGATTCTTCCTCTTAACCTCCCACGCCCATGGAGTCCGCGCAGAGCATGAAAAACAAAGGTACAGCCGTCAGCGCTCATGGTCTCGAAACCCACGGTATTCGCGATGCCCGCTCGGTCTACTGGAATCTCAGTCCGGCCGAGCTCTACGAGCACGCAATCTTGAACGGGGAGGCGATGCTCGCTTCCGACGGTCCCCTGGTCGCCCTGACCGGCGACCGCACCGGCCGCTCTCCCAACGACAAGTTCGTAGTGAAGGCCGGCAGCTCCGCCGACGAGATCTGGTGGGGCGACGTCAACCTCCCGTTCGAGCAAGCTCACTTCGACGCTCTCGATGACAAGGTCCGACGCCACTTCGAGGGCAAGGATCTCTACGTCTTCGACGGCTATGCGGGCGCCGACCCGGCTTTCCGCCTGCGAGTTCGTATCGTGACGGAGTTCGCCTGGCACAGCCTCTTCGCCCGCAATATGTTCGTGCGCGAGACCGACACCGCCAAGCTCGCCGAGTTCGAGCCCAACTTCACGGTGCTCGCCGCCCCGACCCTCGAGGCGGATCCCGAAACCGACGGCACCAACTCCGGCGCCTTCATCGTCGTCGACATGGAGCGGCACCACGTGGTCATCGGCGGCACTCGCTACGCCGGCGAGATCAAGAAGAGCATCTTCTCGGTGATGAACTACTACCTACCGCGCAAAGGCGTTCTCTCGATGCACTGCTCGGCCAACTACGGCGAGACGCCCGACGACGCGGCGCTTTTCTTCGGCCTGTCGGGAACCGGCAAGACGACGCTCTCCGCCGACCCTTATCGGACACTCGTCGGCGACGACGAGCACGGCTGGAGCGACCGCGGCATCTTCAACATCGAAGGCGGCTGCTACGCCAAGGTGATCCGCCTGTCGCCGGAGGGCGAGCCCGACATCTACCGGACAACCCAGACTTTCGGGACGATTCTCGAGAATGTGGTGATCGACCCGGCCACCCGCGACCTCGACCTCGACGACGACCGCTACACCGAGAACACCCGGGCGAGCTACCCGATCACCCAGCTGCCGCACGCCGACTACGACGGTTGCTCGGGGCACCCACGCCAGATCATCTTCCTGACCGCCGACGCCTTCGGCGTGCTGCCCCCGATCAGCCGGCTGACCGATGAGCAGGCGCTCTACCACTTCCTCTCTGGATATACCGCCAAGGTCGCCGGCACCGAGGCGGGCGTCACCGAGCCGAAGGCGACCTTCAGCGCCTGCTTCGGAGCTCCCTTCATGCCGCTCCATCCAGGCCGCTACGCGGAGCTGTTGGGCGAGAAGATGCGCCGACACGAGACTACGGCTTGGTTGATCAACACGGGCTGGACCGGAGGGCCCTACGGCACCGGCAGTCGGATCGAGCTTGCCTACACCCGCGGGATGGTGACGGCGGCGCTCTCCGGCGAGCTGGACGACGCCCCGACCCGGGTCGATCCAGTGTTCGGGCTGGCTGTGCCGACCGCTGTCGAAGGCGTGCCGAGCGAGGTGCTCGATCCACGCACGACCTGGGCGGACCCAGCCGCGTACGACGAGCTCGCCCGCAAGCTGGCGCAGATGTTCCGCGACAACTTCGAGAAGTACCGCGACGGCGTCTCCGACGCGGTAGCCGCCGCCGAGCCCAAAGGCTGATACCAGTCACACTCCGCGTAGCCGGGCGAGACTCCAGCGCACCCCCCAGCCGCCGGCCGCGGCGAGCAGCAGCAGCGCGAGCGCTAAGCTCGGGCGGCCGAGGAAGAGGTGGCCGAGGGCGAAGACGAGGCCGAAGATCAGCGCCACGCCGCTGCCGACCCCGATCAGTGCGATGCCGATCTCGCTGCCGGGAGGGTCGCCGGGGGCTGCGAGCCGTCGCACCGGCCCCCACGCACCCGCCGGCCGCAGTCGTTCGTAGAAGCTGACCAGCGACTTCGGGTCGGGCGCCTTGCCTAGCGCCAGCACCGTCAACGCCGCGGTCAGGGAAGATGCCACCACCATGAGCAGTCGTCCTTCGTGAGCGAGCACCCCGCCCGGGCTGAGCGGCCCGAGACTCCACTCGATCGGCAGCCACGTCACCAGCAGCGTCGTGGCGGCCGAGGTCACCATCGCCGCGATCTCCGCCCAGGCGGTCACCCGCCACCAGAACCAACGAAGGATGTAGACCGGGCCGACACCGCCCAGAAACGAGATGAACAGGGTGAAGAGCGAGGCGATCGACGCGGCCTGCGAGGCGACGATCGCCGCCGCTGCGAGCACGCCGGCGCTGGCCAACCGCGCCACCAGCACGTAGTGTCGGTCGTCGGCACCCGGTCTCAGAAAGCGCCGGTAGACGTCGTTGACGAAGAACGACGCGGCGACGTTGATCTGGGTGTCGATCGTCGACATGAAAGCGGCGATGAGCGACGCCGCGACGAGTCCCAGGAGCCCGACCGGCAGATACCGGCGGAGCATCACCACGTAGGCGCGCTCGGAGTCGCTCGCCGCGATCACCTCGCCGGCCGCAACCGCCTGCCCGCTCGCCACCATCGGCAACGGTCGCCAGTCCGCGGCACTGCCTTCCGGAACCAGCGCCACGAAACGCTCGTCGCCACTGAGATCACGAATCCCGATCATCGCCTCGGTGACGGTCTCCACCCTACCGTTGACCGGTGAGGTGACCTCGAGCGGCGGCAACACCAGCAGCGAGGCGACCGCCACAAGAATCCACGGCCACGGACGCAGTGCGTTGTTGGCGACCGCGAACCAGACCACCGCCAGCACCCCCTGGCGCTCGTCGCGGGTGGCGGAGACGCGCTGCACGGTCAACGGTGCGCCGTCGGCGCTCTCGACCGCGAACCAGCTCACCCCCAGGTAGACCGCGAGCGCCGCCACCGGCGTCGTCCAGAAGCCCGCGGACAAAGGTCCGCCAGCTCCCGGCCGCGGGAAGAACGCGAGCCGCTCGGCCGCCAGCTCGCCGCCGGTCACCGCGGCGGCCACCGCCTCCGCTCCACCCACCGCCCGCCAGGCGAGCACCGCGAGGAGCACCGCCCCGATCATCGACATCACGAACTGCACCAGATCGGTTACGACCACCCCCCAAAGCCCGGCCAGCAGGGAGTAGGTCAGCGCGATGGCGCAGGCGATCGCCAGACCCACTACCTTGTCGACGCCGAACAGCACGTCGATGATCTTGCTGGCAGCCAGCAACACCCAGCACATGGCGATGACGTCGACGAAGCCGGCGTGGAGCACCCCGAGAAAGCCGCGCAGCCAGCGCGCCCCGCCGTCGCCGTAGCGCAGCTCGGCAAACTCCGCCTTGGTCATCAGGTTGCCTCGACGCCACCAGCGGGCGAAAACGAAGCCGGTCGCCAGGCCGGTGAGCGCGTAGCACCACCACAGCCAGTTCTTCCAGATCCCGTGGTCGCGCACCCAGCCCGAGATCACGAGCGGCGTGTCGGCGGCGAAGGTGGTGGCGACGATCGAGGTGCCGGCGAGCCACCAGGGAAGCTTGCGGCCGGAGAGGAAGTACTCGTCGATCGATGCCCCGCCGCGCTTCGCCATGACCACGCCCACACCGAGCGCAAACACGAGGTAGGCGCCGACGAACCACCAATCGATCGGATGCATGGCGCTACCCTAACCCGCCGCATCGATCTCTCGGCGCCACCACCCGATCCCCAATGCAAGACGCGCCCGGAAACTCGAGACGATGGGCCGGCTTCGGCTTCCCGTATGATCCCCCGCGCCGGAGGACGAATGCCGACTGAGACCACCCACCCCTATCACCAGCGAGCCTGGACCCTCGCCGAACTGCTACCGGACGCGTCCGAAGCGACGGTCGCGGCTCGCCTCGCCGACGCGGAGGAAGCGGTGGCCGCCTTCGAGGCGCGGCGGCACGAGCTTTCGGCTCAGATGCAGCCCGAGACGATGCTCTCCCTGGTTGGCGATTACGAAGCGCTCGTCGAGCGGCTCTACGTGATCTCCGCGTATGGCTCGCTGGGTTTCGCCTCCGACACCCAATCCGCGGAAGCGCTCGGCCTCATGAGCCGGATCGAGCAGGTAATGACCGGCCTGCAGAACCGGCTTCTGTTCTTCTCGCTCTGGTGGAAGGAACTCGGAGACGAAGAGGCCCGGCGCCTGCTTCCAGATCGTCCGTCGCACGCCGACTATCGCCACTTCCTTCTCGACCTGCGACGGCTCCGATCGTTCTCGCTCGACGAGAAGTCCGAGCAGCTCGTGAACCTCAAGGACGCGAACGGCATGAGCGCCTTGATGACGGTCTACAGCATGCTCGCCAACCGCCTCGAGTTCGAGCTCGATCTCGACGGCGAGCCGACGACCCTCACCCGCGGCGAGCTGATGAGCCAGGTCTACTCGATCGATCCCGACCGGCGCGCCGCCGCCTACCAGGAGCTCCATCGAGTGTTCGAAGACGAGGCGCAGATCCTCGGACAGATCTACCTGCACCGGGTCCGCGACTGGTCGGAGGAGTCGGTCGAGCTGCGCGGCTACTCCTCGCCGATCGCCGTCCGCAATGCCGACAACGACATTCCCGACGAAGCGGTCGCGACTCTGCTCGACGTCACCCGCGAGCACATCGACCTCTTCCAGCGCTACTTCCGGCTGAAGGCCGATTGGCTCGGCTACGAGAAGCTCCACCGCTACGACCTCTACGCCCCGCTCGCCGCCAGCGACAAGCAGATCCCGTACGAGGACGCCGTCGCCACCGTGCTCGACACCTTCGGCGACTTCAACTCCGACTTCGCGGCGCGAGCCGAGCGGGTGTTCGCCGACGACCACGTCGACGCCGAGATCCGGCCGGGCAAGAAGAGCGGCGCTTTCTGCTCGACCGTGCTGCCCAAGCAGACGCCGTGGGTGCTTCTCAACTACACGTCGAAGGTGCGCGACGTCTCCACCATGGCCCACGAGGTCGGTCACGCCGTCCACAGCATGCTGGCCGAGGGTCACTCGGTGCTCACCCAGCACGCCTGCCTGCCGCTGGCCGAGACCGCCTCGGTCTTCGCCGAAAGGCTCCTCACCGACCGGCTGCTCGCGCGAGAGTCCGACCCCACGGTTCGGCGTGAGCTCCTCGCCGCTCAGATGGATGACATCTACGCCACCGTCATTCGTCAGGCCTATTTCACCCGCTTCGAGATCGCCGCCCATGAAGCGATCGCCGGGGGGGCGACGGTGGATGCGCTCGACGACCTCTATCAGGCCACCCTCGACGAGCAGTTCGGCGAGTCGGTCGAGCTTTCGACCGAGTTCCGCAAGGAGTGGGTGACGATCCCTCACATCTACCACACGCCGTTCTACTGCTACGCCTACAGCTTTGGTCAGCTCCTGGTGCTAGCGCTCTACCAGCGCTACCTCACCGAGGGCGAGGCGTTCGTCCCTGGCTATCTGGAGATGCTCAGCGCCGGCGGCGGGGCGCCGCCGGTCGAGGTGCTGGCGGCCGCCGGAGTCGATCCGAGCGATCCCGACTTCTGGCGCGGTGGCTTCGCGGTCGTCGAGGGTGTTGTCGACGAGCTCGAGGCGCTCTGATTCCCTCCAAGCCGGTTCTTCGAGCGGTCGAAGTCCACCACGGACCCGCCGATCGGGCTATTGTCGGTGTTGCCACGATGCGAATGCTCGCCATCCTCCTCGTGCACTGGGTCCTGCCGGTGCTGGCTCATGGCCAGCCAGTCGAACGGCTGGGCACGATCGGAGACAGCCTGACAGACGAGTATTTCGAGCAAAGCTACGACTACGCTCGGGCCTGGACCGAGCTGCTGGTCGAAGAGCGGGGTCTCACGTTCGGTCCGACGGCGAGCGATGCCGGGGAGCCGGGCGGCAGCTGGGGTGAGCCGCGACGCACCGGCTTCGAGGACAACTGGGCGCGCTCAGGCGCCACTACCGACGACGCGTTGGCTGCCGGCCAGCACAGCGGAGTGGCCGAGGGCGCAATCGAGCGCGACATTTCCCACATCCTGCTCTACATCGGCGGCAACGACTTCTCGCCCTGGGCCGGGGCCTACGACGAGATCTACGACGGGCTGTGGAACCAGGCCGAGATCGACTCCTGGATCGCCGGTCGGGTCGCCAACCTGCGCTTCATGCTCGATACCGTCCAGCCCACCGGTGCCCGCATCGTCCTTTTCGGCATCCTCGACTTCTCGGTGATGCCCTGGCTCAACCAGGGCGACTACGACGATCCGACGCGGCGGGAAGCGGTGGCGGCGGCGGTCGGCCAGTTCGGCGACGAGATCCAGAGCCTCGCCGAGCAACGAGCCCTCGTCTTCCTCGACGTCTTCGCGCTCGGGCGGGCGGTTTTCGGTACCAACCTGGCGCCCCGAACCGTCCTGCTCGTCGGCAATGTGGAGATCGACTTGACCGGCCGCGACACGCCGAGTGGAGGACTCCCGACCGCCGCCTTCGTCGATGACGGCGTCCACCCCAACACCGTGCTCCAGGGGGTCTGGGCGAACGTCGCAATGACCGCCCTCAACCTCGGCTTCGACGCCGACCTGCCGCTGCTTTCGGAAGCGGAGATCCTCGCGGCGGCCGGCATCCCCTACGGCGGCAGCGACACCCTCGAGAACGAGATCGGCCCGCTCGCTGGTTTTGTCACCGTCTACAGGCAGCTGTTCGCGGACGGTTTCGAGAGCGGCGACACCGCGATCTGGTCGTCGACGATTCCATGATCGACCCGCCGGCTCTCCTGACGAGCCGTCGCGTGGGCCCCCGGGCAACGCAATCCGCGGCCGGTCCCAGGTGCCGGCCCTACCGAACGCATGACCGGTCCGTGACCCCAAGAGGCGCACAAACCGGTCAGCACGCTTCAAGGTACCTGCAGTAGACTCCCACCCTCGGGGGTGTGGTAGTCGTTGGTGGCTACCCCTAGGCTCTCGGCAGCATCATGACCGGATCACACGTGAACGCGCTTCGGCGCCTCGCTCTGACCCTTCTGGGGGGGGCTCTCGTGGTCTTCCACGGCCGCCTCCTGTGGCAGCACTGGACCGACGGCTCGTTCTCCGATCCGAGCGTTTTCGCCCGCTGGGCGGCGTCAGGCTTGCTGATCGCCGGTTTGGCGTGGGTCTATCGCCACCGCGGCAGCCTCTTCCGGGGCCGTGAAGCGGCGGTGCTCTGGACCCTGGTGCTGCTGCTCCACGCGCTGGCCGGAGTCCCGGCCAGCGACATGCTGACAACGTCGGCACCGTGGGTGGCGCTGCCGCTCGTCGCTCTGGCCCTGGGGGCGATCACCGTCGCTTTGGGAGCCAGCCGCTCCAAGCGGCTGCCGTCCGGCGACGGACACGACTATCCCCCGATCACCCGCAGCTGGTCTTCGACCGCCGGCCATGCGGGCGTGCTCGGTTCGCGCGCTCCGCCCCGCTGATCCCGATCGATCGAGTCCCCGCCGACGGCTCCTCCCGGAGCCGCGGCCAGCCACCGCATGACGACTCGCCCGCGCCACCCGTTCGGGGGCGCGGGAGAAGGGGCCAGGATGTTGGAACAAATACACCAAGGCGTGCTTTTTCTACCTGCTCTCACGACACTGTTCGCGATCTTGGGCAACATCTGGATCGCCATCGGCGCCCTGTTGCCGGGAATCGGCGGCTCGCTCACGCGCTTCGGCCTGGTCGAGGCGCTGTACGTCACCGAACTGATCGGCCTACTCTTCATCTACCGGGGCTACCGGCTCAACGTTCGCGTAATTCCCTCCCGCGCCGGCAGCCGCGCTCCTGTTGGAGGCTTCAACCAAGCCATGAACAAAACCACTGTCGCGACCCTTCTGGCCCTTGCCCTCACCTTCCCCCTCGCCCTCTCCGCCCAGGATGATTCCGCCGCGGCGTCGAACGACACGGACGCCGAAGCGGCCGAAGAGGGAGCACCCAAACCTACGAAGTCCTTCTTCGCTACGACCACCGTGACGGCCACTGGAACCGAGATCGACACCTTCGAGGTCGCTAACCCGGTCAACGTGATCTCCGCCGAGCGGATCGAAGTGCTCGCGCCGCAGAACGCCGCCGACATCCTGCGCTCGGAGCCGGGCGTCGACGTCGACGGGGTCGGTGCCAACCAGTCACGACCGGTCATCCGCGGACTGCGCGGCCTGCGAGTGCTCTTTCTCGAGAATGGCTTGCGCATGAACAACCCGCGGCGACAGACCGACTTCGGCGAGATCCCGGGTCTCGTCGACATCGATTCGGTCGCCACCATGGAAGTGGTGCGTGGACCCTCGTCGGTACTCTATGGAAGCGACGCGATCGGCGGCGTGCTCAACCTCGTTACCCAGAGTCCGACCCTGGGCACGCCCTTTCAAGGCAGCCTCTCCCTGCGCCACTCTTCGGCGGGCGACAGCACCCAAGGTGGCGTCACCTTCGGCGGCAGCCTCGGGCGCGCGGCCTACAAGCTCGGCGTTACCGAGCGCTCGAACGGCGACTACGACGCCGCCAGCGGGGGCTTCGGAGAGATCTCGCTCCCCGACGGCGCGCCGGTGACCGACAGCGGCGTCGACGACTCGAGCGTCTGGGGGACCCTCGCGTTTCAACTCGGTGAGAGCAACGACCTGCGACTGCGCCTCAACCGCTACCGGGCCGACGACGCCGGCTTCGGCTTCGTCGAGCCCGCGCTGCTGGGTGACGACAGCGGAACCCGCATTCGCATCCTCTACCCGTTCCAGGACTTCGAGCGGATGACCCTCGCCTACGCGGGGAGCAACTTCCCCCCGTCGTGGATCGACTCGCTCGAAGCCCAGCTCTACTATCAGAACAACGAGCGCGGGCTGGTCAACGACATCGACATCAACATCGGACCGATCTTCCCCGGTGCTCCCGACTCCTCGGTTCTCGCCGACACCGAGAACTTCACCGATCTCGAGTCGATCGGCGTGCGTCTCGAGGCCGTCAAGGCGATCGCCGACCGGCATCTCGTGACCTACGGAGTCGAAGCTTACGAAGACGACTCGTTCAACACCGACTCCTCCGTGACCACCACCATCATCCGCGTCCCCTTCCCGCCGTTCGAGTCTCCGGACGTGTCGACCGACACCGTCGCCAACGCACCGAACGCCACCAACTCGAGCTTCGGTGTGTTCGCCCAGGCGGAGATTGCCGCCAGCGAGCGTTGGAAGCTGACCGTCGGTGCCCGCAACCAGACGGTCGAGACCCGTGCCGAGGCGACTCCTGGATGGGACATCAGCGGACTCGACTTCGAGGACGACGCGACGGTCGGCTCGGCCAGCGTACTCTTCCGCGCCACCGACAGCGTCAACCTGTCGCTCGCCTACGGCACGGCGTTTCGCGCCCCCAACCTGATCGAACGGCTGTTCAATGGCCTCACGCCCGAAGGCATCGGTTTTCAGATCTTGAATCCCGACCTCGAGTCCGAGGACAGCGAGACCATCGACCTCGCCTTCAAGCTACGCCGGCCCAACTCTCTGGTCGAGGTGAACATCTTCCGTAACGACATCGAGAACGGAATCATCCAGTACTTCCTGTCGCCAGCCGAAAGAGACACCTTACCGGCCGACATCCGACAGGTTATCGACCAGAGCGGTGTCGATTTCGTCGTCCAGCAGCGCAACGCCGATCGGCTTCGCTACGAGGGCCTCGAGCTCGCAGCCTGGTACCGGGTCGGTGACCTTTGGACCTTGGGCGGCAACTACACCTACCTCGACGGCGAGCGGCTCGACTCCACCAACCCGCCTACCGGCGACACCTTCGGCGACAAGTTCAACCTCTTCGCCCGCTACCAGAGCGCCGGCCGCTGGTGGGCCGAGTACCGCGTGCGTCACAACGGCGACGACCGCGCCAACCTCGACCCCGACGAGCCGGTGCCCGCGGTGGGGTCGATCCTGCCGTCCTTTACCGTCCACACCGCGACCGCCGGCGCCACCGTGGCCAAGAGCGGACGCTTCGAGCACGAGATCTCCATCGTCGTCGACAACCTGACCGACGAGCTCTACTCCGAGTTCTCGAACGCGTCTTTCTTCCGGCCTCAACCGAAGCGGCGCGGGATCGTCACCTATCGGATGCGTTTCTAGGACAACCCTGGGCTCCGGGGCCGGGCTCCGCGACGCGAGCCGGCCATGACCGTGTCTGCATGCTCGACACGGTCATGGCCGGCGAGACCCTCCTTCACTACCGAATCCTCGAACGCGCCGACAGCGGCGCGATGGGCGAGGTCTACCGTGCGGAGGACCAGCGACTCCGGCGTATCGTCGCGCTCAAGATGTTGCCCGAGGCGCTGGCCACCGAACCCGACAAGCTCGCCCGCTTCCATCACGAGGCCGAGATCCTCGCTCAGCTCCACCATCCGAACATCGTCACGGTCTTTTCGATCGACGAGACGGACGGGCGACGCTTCCTGACGATGGCGTGGGTCGAGGGCTCGACCCTCGCCGACGCCCTGCCGGCCGCGGGCTTGCCTCTTCCCAAGCTGCTCGACATCGGCATTGCCCTCGCCGACGCGGTGGCGGCGGCCCACGACAAAGGGATCATCCATTGGGGTTTGAAGCCCGCCAACGTAATGATCGGGGCCGACGCAACGCCCAAGGTACTCGACTTCGGCCTGGCCAAGTCGGACGGAGTGGCGCGCCGTTCGGTGGCCAGCTTCGGGGATCCCCCCCCGAAGAGGTGCCCCCCCCGAAGAGGTGCCACCCTCTTCTCGCAAGGCAGCGCGGCAACTGGCTTCCTGCTAGGCTCTCCCGGTCCGCGAGAGCGGCTCGAGGAAGCCCAAGAGCAGGCGATGGGGGCCAAAGCAATCCTCGAACAGAACCCGCTAGCAAGACCGAAGCGATCCGCTCGCTCGCCGGCGCCCCGATTCCACGCTCACCGCGGCTACGTTCGGCGAAGGCTCGAGTACGCCTATTTGAGGTTCTTCTATGGCTATCGAGCCGCGGCACAGAGATTCCGAGATGGGAAGAAGGGTAGGGAGCTCCACAAAGTTCCTCCACATCGGCGTGCATCAGCGCCTGGCTGAAGAGCGCCACCATCTCTCGCAGCAAATCCTCTCCATGCGTCTCCAGTCTCTTGCGTACCCAATCTTCCGGCGTCATGCTTGTCTCGGCCACTGTCGGTCCTCCTTGGTAGATGTCGGTTGACGACTTCGGTGAAACACCAAGGATCTGGCAGTGGCCTTTGCTCGTGCAAGCTCGGCGGCGCCGGGGCTGTGGAAACCGTGGAAGGTGCCCGCCCTGGCCCCCTCCCTGGAAATCCCTCCGGGATTCCCTCACCTCCCACCGTTCCCACAGCCGCTACTACGACGGCCTAGAGAAACTCATACACCACGGGAACGGACACTACTGGGGACCTCCTCTATGATGCGAAGATGACCGAGCCGAGGCGACCCTATCGGGACGACAATCTCTTTACGTTCGGGCATCGTTGGGACGGACCGCGGCTGGTCTCTGAATTGCTCGCCGCGCCTGGCCCGCCAAACGGCTCCGAGCAATTCGATCTCGCTATCGTCGAGCTGAACGACGAAGGCGGCTTCGCGCATCCGTCCCAACTCGAGAATCTCGGTGAGCGGATTCGTCTAGTGCGGGAGAACAATCCGAGCGGGGCAATCGTCGTCGGATTCGTCCACGGCTGGCAAAACAACGCCGATTGGCACAACGCCAACCTGGGTAGCTTTCGCAGGCTCCTGAAGGCGCTGATGGTGCGTGAGACCGAAGCGCACCAACGCCGAGTCATCGGTGTCTACGTTGGTTGGAACGGACGGCCTGTGAAAGGAGTCGGCAAATGGCTCGGCCGCATCCCCGGCATCAGGCTTGCCACGTTCAGGAATCGCTATCGAGCGGCCGGCAGGGCGGGACAAGGTGAAGCGCTGTCGGAGATCCTGGTCGACCTGACGTCGGCATGCAAGGCCGACACGGGCGAGAGCTCTGATCCCGCGCCGCTCATCCTTATTGGGCACTCGATGGGGGCATTCATCCTGCAACATACCTTCCTCGAGCTGCTCGAGCATCCCGACACCCCGCTCGTCGTGCCCTCTCGTCGAGGCAATGCCGCGATCACCATCTCGACCACGGACCATGGCGCGGTCTCGACGCCGGATCTGTTGCTGTCGCTCAACTCCGCCGCCGAACGCGGGGTAGCCGCCGACATCATTCAGACGACGCGGGCACAAGGGTGGAAGAAACGCTTCGACCCATCAGGCGCCGGGGTCAATGTGGCCCCGTACGACCCACCGCTGCTCGTCTCGGTCACCTCGTCGGAGGACCAGGCAACGAACTGGGTCTGGCGAGCGGGTCACTTCTTCCAGGAGCCGTCAACCGACGGCCATGACCCGCAACTTGCAACCCACGATTTCACCAAATCCCCCGCCATGGCCGATTGCCCGCGGGCCGACTACCCCGACTTCGGCCAACCATGGCACTGCTTGCACAAGGACGCGCGGAATCAGTCTCCGACGCCTCGTTTCCGAATCGACTTGCCGGACCACGATCGGTCAAGCGGCGAGGACCTCACACACACGGCCTATGACCTCATTCCCAAGGACCCCAACACAGCAGCGCCGTTCTGGCTCTTCCAGATTCCGGGCGAGATCGTTCAAGACCACAGCGACATCTTCAACTACAAAGCCGCTTCCTTCACCCTGGCGCTGATTCAAATGTCCGGCGTGCTGGCGTCGTCCGCCGGCCCCGGGTGGGCTGCGAACTTCTCGGAGGTGTCGCTGGACTGAGCCGGCGTCCTCAGGTGGTACCCCAGCGGGAAAGGCGTGCCTGTCCCCTAGTTCCCACCGGCAAGGGATGGGGGTGAGTTGAAGCTCGAGCTCCTCGGCGAAACGCATCTTGGCCGCAGAATCCCTACTCCTCGACCTCCTCGTTCCAGGAGGAGTTCTTGGTTGCGCCCTTCTCCTTCACGGCCTTGTAGGCCAGGTAGGCTCCGAACCCGATCAGCGCGATCGGCCACCACTCCGCGAGCCAGTCGAGGGACACGTCGAATCGCGTGTGCACGAGCAGGATGAAGCCGATCGCCACCAGGGCGACGCCACCGGCCACGGAACCTCCCATTGCCGGCATCTCGAGGTCCTTGGGTAGCTCGACCCCCTTGCGGCCGGCGAGAATCTCGTTGAACAGTGTCGCCCGGCGGCCGGCATCGACGATGTTGTAGAGCAAAAAGAAGGCGAGGAAGATGCCGGCCAACGGATAAAGCGGGACGACGTTGTTCGACACGAGAAACGCGATGAGAATGGCGACGATGATGGCGTGGGCGAATCCGCGCTGATAGTAGCCGGTGTAGACCTGGCCGAGGCCGGGCATCACCGTCGACAGCACGCATGCGAGGAAGGGCGACTTGCGTCGCGGATCGTTGACCGCGAGCACCTGAACCGGCGCTGCCGCTTCCGGGCTCGGGGGGTTGAGTTGCTGGGCTGCTTCGGTCATGTCTTACTCCTCGGTCGAGTCGTTCGGTTCCAGCGAAGGCTCTTCGCCGTCCTTCTCCAGCAAGGACGCAGCCTCCTCCCAGAGGGTTCCCAGCTTGGCCTGCGCGCGTCCCCAAAGCTCTTGCACCGCACCCGCCTTGGCCTCGGTGGCGGCTCGCTTTTCCCCGAGCTTCGAGACCGCGTCCGACGCTCTCACCGCCGCGACCGTCGATTCCACCCGCTCCCCGAGCTCGGCGACGACACCGTTCCAGAGAGCAGGCTGGCTCCGAGTCAGCTGGTTCCGAGTCAGCTCGATCGCCCGTTGCGGCATCGCCTCGACGGAGGCGCCGGCGCTGGCGAAGACGAGAATCAGGACGAGCAGGCCGACATAGGCCCCTTCCAGGGCGAAACGCGGGCGCCGGACCATGGTCGGCCAGGCGCGCCGCCACCAGCGGCGCAGCTGGACCGGTACCGGGAGGGTGGCCGCCAGGACGTCACGGACGAATCGCGGATCCGCCTCGCGCTCGGCCAGGCTCGGCAGCTCTTCGGCGAGACGAACGAGAACGGCAGCCAGTGCGCGGCACTCCCGGCAACCGCTCAGATGCAGCTCGACGAGCTCACGCTCGGCGCGTCGCTGCTCACCGTCGACGTGTTCGCAAAGCTGTTCCCGAGCCTGCCGGCATGCGGATCCGACCGTCCGCTCGAGCACCGACGGCACCAGATCGGGCACCGCGTCCTTCGCTCCCGGTACCCGCAGAAAGAGCAGGGAAAGCAGATCGCCGCAAGCCACGCAGCTGCGCGCATGTCGCCTGCAAGCAGCTTCACGCGCGGCGGGCAGGCGGCCTTCTGAGAGCGCTTCGAGCTGTCGTTCGAATTCCAGGCAGTCCATCTCAGGCTCCGTAGGAAGGGTCGAGCTGCCGCACCGCAGCCGCCAGCTCGATCCGGGCTCGGAACGAGCGGGACTTCACCGTCCCGAGAGGCAGCGAGAGCATCTCGGCAATCTCGCTGAGCTTGAGCTCTTGGATGTCTTTCATCTGGATGATCTCGCGGCTCTGGTCGCTGAGCTCGTCGAGGGCGCGGTAGAGAAGCTCCACGCGATCGCCCTGGATCGAGGTCGCTTCCGGACTGGGCCCGCTCGCCGGGATCTCGGGCGCGTCTTCGACCGCCACGTCGATCTCGGGGGTCCGCACCTTGAGGCGACGCAACCGGTCGATACAGCAGTTGCGGGCGAGCCGCAGCAGCCACGGCATGAAGACGTCGTCGCCCTGAAGCGTATGGAGCCCCCGATAGACCTTGATGAAGATCTCCTGAGCCGCGTCGCGCGCCTCCTCGCGATTCCGCATGTAGGAGTAGGCCACCGCATACACCCGGCCCTGGGTGCGCCGGACGAGCGCCTCCCACGCCAGGTCATCGTCCTGGCGGCAGCGTTCGATCAGGTCGGAGACGTCGAGCACCATCCCTCCGCAACCGGCGGGCCGTTCGTCATCGGCAGGCCCTCCGCGATTGGCCGGCGTGAGCCACTCTAGCGGCTCAACGCCGCCCTTCACGAGTTCAAACGCAGGGCCGAGGGAAAAGGTTCGGCGGCGGCGCTGCGGTCCGGCTCGGTTCGGACAGGCTCCGACTCAAGTACCCCCGGTGAGCCGATCGCGAAGAAACTGGTGATCGCCGCTGAACAGCCGGCGATAAGCCAGGAGCACCACCGTCACGGTGCCAAAGGCGGTCGCGGTGGCGATCAGGAACATGATCATCACCTGGTACTTGACCGCTTCGACCGGCGCAACGCCCGCCAGCAGCTGACCGGTCATCATCCCCGGCAGGCTGACGATACCGACCACCATCATCGAGTTGGTGATCGGCACGAGACCGGTGCGGATGGCGGCGCGTACCGGAGCGGCGGCGGCTTCCCAGCGCGTCGCACCGAGCGCCAGCAGACCGTCGATTCGAGGGCGCTTACCGGCAAGCTCCTCGCCGAGACGTTCGAGTCCGAGCGAGACGCCGTTCAGGGAGTTGCCGAGCATCATGCCGAGCAGCGGGACGGCGTACTGCGGCTCGAACCACGGTTGAGGCCGGACGATCGCGGTCAGCGCCAGGGTGGTGATCGCCCACGACGCCAGCCCCATCGCCAGCAAGCCGTCGAGCCAGATCCCGGGATAGCGACGGCTGACGTTGCCGATCGCCGCCCGCCCGGCCGCGAACACCATGACGAGCGCTACCGCCGCCACCGCATACCACCGCTCGAGCCCGAACACCCATTCGAGAATCAGACCGACGAGAAGCAGTTGGACCACGGTCCGCACCGCCGCCACCAAGAGCCGGCGCTCGAGGCCGAGGCGCAACGCGATCGACAGCCCGGCGTTGACCAGGACCAGCGCCGCGGCGATCCCGAGGCGACCGTACGAGAGCTCGAGGTACGAGGGCGCCGCGGTCACACATCCGGTCGCGCTGGTCCGGATCGTGACTCACCCAGATCCAGGCGTGCTCCCGGTCCTCAGCGAACCACTCATCAAGCAGCGTCTCGGCGCCGTCGCGAGTCTCGGGATCCATCGCCGACGTCGGCTCGTCGAGCAGCAGGGCGCGCGGCGCGAGGAGCAGCGCCCGCACGAGCGCCACCAACTGCGCTTCTCCGCCGGAGAGATTGGCGCTGGTGAGAGCCAGGAACGATTCGCCCCGCCCGACTGTCGCGAGCATCCGGCGGGCGGCATCGCTGTCGAGACGATCTCCGCGCGCGCAACGCAGAATCCAAGGGACTTCGAGCTCGTCGATGACGGCGCTCTCCCCGATCATCGGCGCCTGCTGCAGGTAGACAACCTCGCGCCGGAAGGCCGGCACGGTGTCGCCTCGGGGCCGGATGCCGCGCCACTCGACGTGGCCGCCGGCGAGCGGATCGAGGAGCACCAAGGTGCGCAGCAGTAGCGACTTGCCAGAGCCTGACGCTCCGGTCAGCGCCAACCGCTCGCCGGGCCCGAGCTCGAGCGAGACGCCGTCGAGCAAGGGCTCACCACCTGCGCCTCGGCGCGCCACGTTGACCGCCTTCAGCATCCTCGGAATTGTGCACCAAGGACGCGCCGGCGACCAGGCGCCGGGCGCGGCCGGCGCTTCCTGCCCGCGCAGCGAGGGCCCCCTTCTCCCGCGATTCCGAGAAGTTTGACAAAGTACCCTCGTGCGGAACGACAACTTCGGGGAGCTTCCCTCGAGTCCCGAGGGCGCGCTCTTACCTTCGATGGCGTGCCCGACGTGAGCTCTCAGAGCCCCGGCATCGAGCCCCGCCCGCGAGACCTCGTCATCCTGGGCCTGGCCTCGCTGATCTTCCTCGGCGTGGCGCTCGGTGTGCGCGACCTGTGGAATCCCAACGAGCCCACCTACGGCCAGGTCGTCATGGAGATGTTCGAGAGCGGCGATTGGCTCGCTCCCCGGGTCAACGGCCGGTCTTTCGCCGAGAAGCCACTTCTCTTCTTCTGGCTCGCCACCGCCACCGCCAAGGCTCTGGGCGGTGTCTCGGAGGTCAGCTTGAGGCTTCCGGTGCTCCTCTGCGGCGTGCTCAGCACCGTTCTCGTCTTTTTCCTCATCCACTCCTACGACGGCCGGCGTCGCGCCTGGCTCGGCGCCGCTTGCTTCGTCACTATCTACTCGATCTGGTTCAACGCCCGCAACGCGCAGATGGACTCCTTCGTTCTGCTCGCCACCCTCGGGGTGCTGGTGCCGTTGAGCCGCCGACTCGATGGCGATTGGAGCGGCCGTAAAGCCTGGCTGTGGGCCGGCTGCGCCGCGGGCTTCGGCTTCGCTGGAAAGGGGCCGGTGACGATCGTCGTACCCGGGCTCATCCTCGTGACCTACCTGCTCTTCGAGCGCCGGAGGTGGAAGCGCCTCCTCCCCGGCATGTGGCTGGGCATCCTGATGTTCTTGCTCCTCGCCTCTCCCGGCTACGTGCTTCTCTTCGCGACCGGTCGCGGAGACGCGCTTCACGAGATGCTGTTTCGGCAGAACTTCTCGCGCTTCGTCGCCGCTTGGGACCACGCCCAGCCTTGGTGGTATTACCTCAAGTACTTCTGGCTGACCTTCTTGCCGTGGTCTTGGTTCGTACCGGTCGCCGCCGTCGACGCGTGGCAGCGGCGACGCGAAGGGGGGATCCCAGCGGGCGAGCGTTTGGCGTGGATCTGGCTGATCGCGCCGCTCGTCTTCTTCTCGCTGTCGGACAGCAAGCGCGAGCCGTACATGCTCCCCGCGGCGCCCGCGATCGCCTGGCTTGCCGCCTCCGTCGCCGACCGCTTCGCTCGAGGCCGGCTCCGTCGCGGCGCCGCTCGAGGCGTGATGGCGACGGTGGGGATCCTCGGCCTGGTTCTCGGGCTGAGCGCGGTCGCGTTGCAGCAGGTAGCGGCGCGGGGGGAGCTGCCGGAAGGACTGTCTCTGACCCTCACGTCCGCGACGCTCGCGCTCTGCGCCGCGATCATCCTCGTCCCGCTGACGACGGCCGTTACCCGCCGTCTTGCGCCGCTGACGGTGCTCGCCGCTTTCGGCCTGCTCTACCTGATGATCGCTATCCACCTCCACGCCGCAGTGAACGAGCAGAAGTCGGCCCGAGGGGTCGCCTCTCGTATCGCCACCGTGATACCCGCTGATGGCGCGATCTACAGCTACCTGCCGCGGCGCGGCCACATTCGTGGCGGCTACGCCTTCTATCTCCGGCGAACGATCCCCAATCTTCTCGACGAAGGCGCGCTCCGCGCCCAGTGGGCCGACGAGTCCCGTCCGTGCGTCCTCTACGAGAGACCGAAGGACGACGACCTGATCGCCAGTCTCCCCGGCGGAGAGCTTCGCATCGAGGATCGCGTGGGAAGCCGGCGAGTCCGGGTCTTCTGCAAGAAGGCCACCTGACGTGCAAGCGAGCCGCTCCGTATCCGTCGTCGTCCCCGCGTATAACGAGGAGGCTTGCCTCGCCGAGTCGCTGCGAATCCTCGGCGAGTACTTGGCACGACGAGCGGCTCCGCACGAAATCCTCGTCATCGACGACGGCTCGACCGACGCGACCTCCAAGATCGCCGAGGCTTGGCCCGACCCCCATACGAAGACGTTGCGTCAGGCGTCCAACCTCGGCAAGGGCGCCGCCGTGCGCCGCGGGGTCGAGGCTTCGACCGGCTCTCTCGTGCTGCTCTGCGACGCCGACCTTTCGACGCCGATCCGTGAGCTCGAGCGACTGGAGGCGCATCTCGATGGGGCACAGCTCGTGCTCGGCAGTCGTCGCAGCCCCGGTGCCCGTCTCAGGCGGACTCGATCCCGCCGCTTCGTCAGCTGGGTGTTCAACACCATTGTTCACCTCGCCGGACTCTGTCGCGGGCTCCACGACACCCAGTGTGGCTTCAAGCTCATCGACGGTGACGCCGCGCGAAGCCTCTTTCCGCGTCTGCAGCTCGACGGCTTCGCCTTCGATCTCGAGCTCATCGAGCTCGCCCGATACGAGGGTCTCGAGGTCCGGGAGGTCGGTATCGAATGGAACGACGCGGGCGAATCGACTGTCCGACCTCTCAAGCATGGCGTGGAGATGTTGCGCGACGTTCTCGCCGTCCGGCGGCGGATTCGCAGTCTCCCCAAGCGAGCTTGACCGCCGTTACGAACCGAGGCTTGCGGCGACGGCCTCGATGGATGTAGACCCGCACGCTGTTCAGCGGGATCTCCAACGCCTCGGCGATCTCGACGTACTGCAGGCCGAGGATTTCGCGGAGGATCAAGGTGCTCTTCGCGGGCTCGCTCAGCTCGCTCAGCGCCTCTCTGAAGCGCAGGCGAAACTCGCTCGCTTCGGCTCGATCCCGTGGACCGGGAAGCGGATCGCCGACCGCCTCGAGCTCGGCGTTCGGCACCAAGGCTAGATGCCGATCGGCCGTCCGTGAGCGACGCAAGCGGTCGTAGCAGAGATTCCGGGTGACCCGGGTCAGCCATCCCTCGACGCGCTCGAGGTCGATCGACGCCCAATGCACCCAGAGCCGCACGAAGGCGTCCTGCGTCACGTCCTCGGCTGTCGCCGGATTGCCCAGCAAGTAGCAGGCGTAGGTGAAGATACGACGCTGACATCGGTCGACCACTTCCTCGAACTCGCCTGACATGCCCCGATTCGATCACTCGAGGACAACCTTCGCATCACCGATTCGAAGACCGATCGAGATTCGCGCGGCGCCGGGCCCCTCATCCCATGCCAGCCGAGCTCCGAGCAACATCCGGCGCTGGGCGGATACGAAGGACTTCCCGGAGAGCGACGCGTCGCCGATCCGAGTCGCGGCGCGCACGGAGCCGACTTCGGCGGCGGGCACCCGCACCGTCAGATCGCCGATTCCCATCACTACCGAGACGTCCCCCCCACGGGCATGGACGTCGACGTCACCGATCCCCCTACCGGGAAGCGGACCCGCACCGACTGCCCGACTTTCACCGGCAGCAACAACGGCGCGGTGTCGACGACGCGGACGGTGTCATGGAAAGTCGGCAGGTCGCGGTCGTCCGCTCCCGCGGAGGTGGCGACGGCGATACAGAGCGCGGTCCAGCAGATCGATCGGAGCATCTCGTTCTCCCTTCTATCCCGAATACGGACGGCGTCGCGATCTTGTTACAGCCGGCGCCTGCCCGAACCGAGCCGCCGTCGTTCCCACTGTGGCATCGTAGGGAGATGCGACTCTCACGCCCGGCGTCATCGCTCATGTTGCTGCTCGGTCTCGCGCATACTCCAGCGCTACGAGCGGACGAGCGAGCGCCTTCGTCGAAGATCGAGCGCCGGTTGGTCGCTGCCGTCGAAGAGTCTCGAGACCGAGCGCTGGCGCTCCTGCAGACCACCGTCGACGTCAACAGCGGCACTCTGAACTTCGCGGGGGTTCGCCGGGTTGGCCGGCTCTTCGCCGCCGAGCTCGAGGAACTCGGCTTCTCGACTCGCTGGGTCGACGGCGAGCCGTTCCAACGAGCCGGTCACCTCGTCGCCGAGCGCGCAGGCGACGGGCCCCACGTGCTCCTGATCGGTCATCTCGACACGGTGTTCGAGCCCGACAGTCCCTTTCAGCGCTACGAGAAGCTCGGTGAGCGTGAGGCGCGCGGTCCCGGGGTCACCGACATGAAGGGCGGCAACGTCGTCATGATCCAGGCGCTCCGAGCCTTGGCCGAAGTCGGGGTGCTCGACGACCTTCGGCTCACCGTCGTGCTCACCGGAGACGAGGAACGAAGCGGGCGCCCGCTCGCCCGCGCCCGCGCCGCACTGATCGAACCGGCAAGAAGCGCCGACTTCGCCATCGGCTTCGAGGACGGGGACTCCGATCCGACAACCGCCGTCATCGCCCGCCGCGGGTCCAGCTCGTGGCAGCTCACGGTCTCCGGCGTCTCCTCTCATTCCTCCCAGATCTTCCAAGAGGAGATCGGCGCCGGCGCCATCTACGAGGCGTCGCGGATCCTCACCGAGTTCTACCGCCGACTCGCCTCGTTGCCCAACCTGACTTTCAATCCGGGCGTCATTCTGGGCGGCAGCCAGGTCGATTTCGACGCCGGACAGGCGCGGGGCACCGCTTTCGGCAAGAACAACGTCGTCGCCGAGCGGGCGATCGTGACCGGCGACATTCGGGCGGTCTCGCCGGAGCAGCACCGCGAGGCTGTGGCAGCGATGCAGGCGATCGTCGCCGACTCGCTGCCCAGAACCTCGGCGGAGCTCACCTTTTCGGACGGCTACCCGCCCATGCCGCCGAGCGAAGGCAATCGCCTGCTCCTCGAGCTCTACGACGCGGTCAGCCGTGATCTCGGCTACGGGCCGGTCGCCGCGGTCGACCCCCGCAAGGCCGGTGCAGCCGACGTCTCCTTCGTCGCCGAGCTGGTACCGCAAGTGATCGACGGCGTCGGCCTTATGGGACGCGGCGGCCACACGGTCGGCGAAGTGGCCGATCTCACCACTTTGCCGATGCAGACGGCGCGCGCCGCGGTGCTGCTCTATCGCCTGAGCCGCTCCGCCCCTCGGTTTCGCGGGTGACAACTGTCACCTGAGATTGGTGACGATCGGCCCTGCCGCGAGCGACCTCGCCGTCCGACAATGAGGCTGTCCGAAGGAGGCCCTCATGTCGCACCCTCGATTCTCCGCAACTCCCTCATCCGCCCCTCCCCCTGCCGCTCGGCTGCTGGGGGCGGTCAAGCGCTACGGCGAGGTCACCGCTCTCGCCGGGGTCGATCTCCAGCTGCGAGCCGGTGAAGTCACCGCCCTACTCGGCCCCAACGGGGCGGGCAAGACCACCGCCGTCCGCTGCCTGCTCGGGTTGACCCGTCCCGACGAGGGGCATGTCGAGCTGCTCGACGGCGATCCCCTCGATCGATCCCGGCGAATGCGCACGGGAGCGATGATGCAGATCTCGAGCGTCCCGCCGACCCTCTCGGTTCGCGAGCACATCGAGCTGTTCTCGTCCTACTATCCGGCGCCGCTGCCGCTGTCTGAAATCTTGGACGCGGCCGGACTCTCGGAGATCGCAGACCGGCACTACGGCAAGCTGTCGGGTGGCCAGTGCCAGCGGCTGCTCTTCGCCCTGGCGGTCTGCGGCAATCCCGAGCTCTTGTTCCTCGACGAACCGACCGTCGGACTCGACGTCTCCAGCCGCCGAGCCTTCTGGGATCACATCCGCGGACTGGTATCGCAAGGCCGGACCGTGCTCCTGACGACCCACTACCTGGAAGAGGCCGATGCGCTGGCGGATCGCATCGTCGTGATCGATCACGGCCGGATCGTCGCCGACGGCTCGCCGGCGGAGATCAAGGCCCGGGCGGCGGCTCGACGAATCCGCTGTCGCACCCAGCTCGATGCTTCCGCGATCGAGGCCCTGCCCGATGTCGAGCGCGTCCAACATGACGGACCGATCTTCGAAATCTTGACCGCCCGCGCCGAACCGGTGCTACGAGAGCTTCTCGATCGGGACGCCGATCTCGCCGACCTCGAGGTGACCGGTGCCGGGCTCGAGGAGGCTTTCTTGTCGCTGACTCGTGCCGCCGGTGAACCAAACTTCGAGGAAGGAGCCGCCTGATGAGTCTCGCGCCCGCCGCGTCGGCCGAAACGCCGAGCCCTCGCCCCAATCTGTTCAGAATCTACCGGCTCGAAGCCAAGCTCGAGTTCTTGAAGGTGCTCCGTCTGCCGGCATTCGCTATTCCGACGATCGCCTTTCCGGTGCTCTTCTACGTCTTCTTCGGGCTCACCTTCACGCCGCCCGGTGGTTTCAACATGGCCCAGTATCTGCTCGCCACCTACGGCGCGTTCGGGGTGATCGGGGCGTCGCTGTTCGGCTTTGGCGTCGGCGTGGCGATCGAGCGCGGGCAGGGTTGGATGCTGCTGAAACGGGCGAGTCCGGCGCCGTCCGGCGCCTATTTCGCGGCCAAGATCGTCATGGCGCTGCTGTTCAGCGGGATCATCGTCTCCCTTCTCTACACGCTTGGGGCCGTCTTCGGCGCCATCGAGATGTCCGGCGGCCGCTGGGCGCTGTTGGCCGCCAGCCATCTGCTCGGCAGCGTTCCGTTCTGCGCCATGGGTCTCGCCATCGGCTACTTCGCTGGTCCCAACTCGGCGCCGGCGATCGTCAATCTGATCTACCTGCCGATGGCGTTTCTCTCGGGCCTCTGGCTTCCGATCCAGATCCTCCCGACCTTTATCCAGAAGGTCGCGATGGCGCTGCCCGCTTACCACTTTGCACAAGTGGCATTGAAAACCGTCGGCTCGGATGCAGGCCAACCGCTCTCCTTTCACCTCGGCTACCTCGCCATCTTCTCCGTCGTCTGCCTAGTACTCGCGGGCGTCGGTTATCGTCGCGATAAGGACATGACCTATGGTTGATCTCAAGACTGCACGCCTTCTCGGTTGCCTAGGCCTGCTTCTCGCCTCGGTAGTCGGCGCCGACACGCTCGCCATCACCGACGTTCGGCTCTTCGACGGCGAAACGCTCATCGAGGACGCTACGGTGGTCGTCCGCGACGGTCTGATCGCCGCGGTCGGGCCTCAGGTCGCCGTGCCAGCCGGCGCCGAGGTGCTCTCGCGGCCGGGGTCAACGCTCCTCCCCGGCTTGATCGACAGTCACGGTCACTCCTGGGGTGACTCTCTCGAGCGCGCCGCGGTCTGGGGGGTCACGACCGTGATCGACATGTTCACGACTCCCGACTTCGCGAGCGCAAGACGGGCGGAACAGGCCGATGCGGCGGCGCACGATCGAGCCGATCTCGTCTCCGCTGGTGTTCTCGCCACCGCGCCGGGCGGTCACGGCACCCAGTTCGGGGTCGAGATTCCAACCCTCGTCTCGCCTGACGAAGCCGATGCCTGGGTCGCCGGGCGGGTCGCCGAAGGTTCGGACTTCATCAAGATCGTGCTCGAAGACGGAACCCTCATCGGGCGCCCGCTCCCGACCCTCGACGCCCCCACCTTCACCGCCGTCACCAGAGCGGCTCAACAGAGGGGCAAGCTGGCGGTCGCCCATGTCACCACCTTGAAGATGGCCGAGGCCGCCCTCGCCGCCGGTGTAGACGGGTTGGTCCATCTTTTCCGCGACGAGACAGTTCCCGAGGACTGGCTTCGCCGGGCTGCCGCAGCCGGTCTCTTCATCGTGCCGACGCTCACGGTGCTCGAGAGCACCACCGGCGCCCCTTCAGGCCGGTCGCTGACCGAGGACCCTCGGCTCGAGCGATGGCTGACTCCGGCCGAGCGCGGCGGCCTGACCCGGAGCTTCCCGCCCCGCGAGGGGGCCTCCCTCGCGGCCGCCAAGCGCAGCATAGTCCTGCTGCGCGACGCGGGAGTGCCGCTCCTGGCCGGCACCGACGCCCCGAACCCCGGCACTACGCACGGCGCCAGCATGCATCGCGAGCTCGAACTGCTGGTGGGCGCGGGTCTCACCCCGGCGGAAGCGCTCGAAGCGGCGACCTCCGTACCGGCGGACGTCTTCGGCCTGACCGATCGCGGCCGGATCGAGGTCGGGCGGCACGCCGACCTGCTTCTGGTGGATGGCGATCCGCTCGCCGACATCACCGCGACCCGATCGATCGCGACCGTCTGGAAGGCCGGCGTCGCGGTGGAGCGGCCCGAGCACCACTCGACGGCAATCGCGTCGAGAGCGGTCGTCGACGGACCGGTCGCCGGTTTCGACTCGGGCGAGCTGGCGGCGGCGGCCGGCTTCGGCTGGGTCGAATCCACCGACTCGATGATGGGCGGCAAGTCCATCGTCAGCCTCGAGATCCGGGACGATGGAGCGGGTGGCACTCCGCACTCGTTGTTGCTCACCGGTGAGATCCGGAGCGGTTTCGCCTTCCCTTGGGCCGGCGCCATGTACTTCCCCGGCTCGGCACCGATGACTCCGACGAATCTGTCCGGCTCGTCGGCGCTGGCGTTCCAGGTCCGCGGCGACCCCGGCACCTATCGGGTGATGATGTTCGCCGAGAGCCTCGGGCAGATGCCTTCGCAACAGACCTTCGAGGTGACCGATAGCTGGTCGGAAGTCGTGCTCGAGCTCGCGAAGTTTCCGGGAGTCGACCCGGCCGGCGCCACCGGCATCCTGTGGACGGCCGGTCCTGCCACCGGCCCCTTTCGGCTCCAGATCGACCAGATCGAGCTGCGCTCGGTAGACTGAGCCCAGCCCGATGCCCCTGCTTCCCAAGGATCGCTCGCTCGGTTGGACCCGTTACGTCTGGCTGATCTACCTGGTCCCGATGTTCATCGAACCGGTGGTCACCGGCACGGCGGGCGACTGGCTGATTGCGTCGATATCGGTCGCACTCTTCCTGCCCCTCTACTTCCTCGGCTTCTGGCTGACCGGCCGGAGACTCCTGGTCCTGATCGGTGTCGTCGTCGCTCTCGCTGGTGTCGTCGCGCCGCTCAACCCGGGTGGCGCGGTCTTCTTCATTTACGCCGCGAGCTTCCTCGGCCAGCTCGGCCCTCCGAAGGTCGGCGTCCGCTATCTCGTTCCGATCCTCGCCATTCTCCTGCTCGAGGCGTGGATCGTCGGATTCCCGCGCTACTCGTGGGTCTGGGCTTCCATCTTCACCCTGATCGTGGGCGGCATCAACATGCACTTTGCAGACGCTGCTCGCCGTCAGGCCAAGTTGAAACTCGCCCACGACGAAGTGGAGCGGCTGGCGACGATGGCCGAGCGGGAGCGCATCGCCCGCGATCTGCACGACGTGCTCGGTCACACCCTGTCGCTGATTACGATCAAAGCGGGGCTCGCCGCCCGACTTGCAGACGACGTCCCCCAGCGTGCCGCCCGCGAGATGATCGAGGTCGAGAAGATCTCCCGTTCGGCTCTCGCCGAGGTTCGGCGCGCGGTTGAGGGCTATCGCTTCCTCTCCCTGGGCGCCGAGGTGGCTCGAGCCAAGGTCGCGTTGGCGGCGGCCGGTGTCGAATACACGGTGGAGACCAGTCCGTACGATCTCGACGCCGAGGTCGAGAGTGCCGTCTCGCTGGCGCTGCGCGAAGGGGTGACCAATGTTGTTCGCCACGCCGGCGCCGATTGGTGCACGATCCGCTTCGGCCAGGCTGACGGGGCGTTCCGGCTGGAGGTCGTCGACGACGGCCGCGGAGGCGCCAGCAAAGAGGGCCACGGCCTCGCAGGTATGCGCGAACGCATCGAGGCGCTCGGTGGCAACGTCGTCTGCGACCGGTCGCGCGGTACCCGCCTGGCCGTCGTCGTCCCTCTCGGGGACAGCCCGGTCACGCAACGCGAGGCGCTCGGCTAGTGATCAGGATTCTCGTCGCCGAGGATCAGGCGATGGTGCAGGGAGCGCTAGCGGCTCTTCTGGAGACCGAATCCGATCTCCAGGTCGTAGCGCTAGCCGACGACGGCGACGACGCGCTGGCGCTCGCAGCGGAGCACGATCCGGACGTCGTGGTCACCGACATCGAGATGCCGCACCGGACCGGCCTCGAACTGGCGACCGAGCTCAAGCGGCGAGGGCCGCGCCCGCGAATCCTCATTCTCACCACCTTCGCTCGGCCCGGCTACTTGCGCCGGGCGCTCGAGGCCGGAGCTTCGGGATACCTGCTCAAGGACTCGCCGGCCGAGGAACTAGCCGAGGCGATCCGCCAGGTCCATGCGGGCGGACGAGCCATCGACCCGGAGCTCGCGGCCGAAGCTTGGGGCGAATCCGATCCCCTGACCGACCGCGAGCGCCAGGTCGTACGGCTCGCCGGCGAGGGCATGACCGGGGCCAAGATCGCCGCCGAGCTCCACCTCTCGGAAGGGACCGTCCGCAACTACCTGTCGGAGGCGATCAACAAGCTTGGTGCCTCGAATCGGATCGAGGCCGCACGGTTGGCGCGCCGGCGCGGCTGGCTGTAGCGCCTCTCAACGACCCACTCCGCCGGAAGCCCTCCGCAGGTCGAGATCGGGGGCGAGCAGTTCCGCCCGGGTGAGGGCGTCGGCTGCGCGCTCGCGATCGCCCCGCTGTTGGAGAAGGAGGCCGAGCTTCTGCCAGCTCACTCCATCCGACGGCCAACGCCGGGTCAACGCTTCGAGTCCAGCAAGCGCCATGTCGACTCGTCCGGCGCGCTCGGCGAGATCGACGCGGAGTCGCCACGGATGCTCGGCGGTCGGGAACGCCTCGATCACGACCTGGGTGTCCTCGAGGGAGCCGGCCACGTCGCCTCGATCGAGACGGATGCGCGCCCTCGCGAGGCGGGCCGCGGGGTGAGTGGGATCGAGAGCGAGCGCGTCACCGAAGGCGGCCAGCGCGCCGTCGAGGTCGCCCGTGGCGAGCAGTACGAGGCCGCGCGACTGGTGGAGGTCGGGGCGCTCGAGTACCGGCGAGAGCGGCGCCTGCGGCGCCGAGGTGACCGCCTCCGCCGTGCCGGGCGCGGGGAGGGCCGCGAACCTCGCGGCAGCCTCTTCGACCCGACCCATCGTCGCGAGACCCATGCCGACGACCGCATTCTCCCAGCGACGACCGGCAGCGGTGTCGAGTGCCTCGGCGATGCGCTCGCGGTCCCAAAGGCGCAGCGGTGCCTCGCGGTCGCTGAACTGCCGGTGGGAAATCCCGGTCTCCGGGATCGGAATGCGGCGGCGCACCCAATGATCGGCGGAGCGCACGTGGGTGAGATCGAACGGTTGGCTACGGCGCACGTGACAGTCGACACAGCCGTCGGCGGTACGTGGAGGCTCACCGGTGACCGCCTCGACCGCGAGATCGGCGGGGCGGGTGCAACCCCGCTCTCGGTGACACTCCTGGCAGCTTGCGTCGAAAGACGTCACTCCTTGCGCCGCGACCCCGCGATGGGGGTCGTGGCAGCTGGCACAGGTCATCCCCTTCGTCTGCTGGAAACAAGCCGAGAGCGACAACCGTTCGAGCTGACCGACGAATCGGAAGTCGTCCCCGTTCGTCGCGGTCACCAGCACCGGCAGCCGGGCGGCGAGCGGCGCCGCCAGACTCGGCCCTCGAGCTCGAGCGCCGTGAAGCTCCCAACGCGCTTCGCCTTGCAGATGGCAGCGCGCACAGGTATCGAGCTGGACGGCGGCGGGCAGCGCGCCGAGAGTCGGCAGACCGTGATCGAGGGCGGTCTCGGTGCCGGCGATCACCGCGAGGTGGTAGTCGGCGCTGCCGTGACAGGTCGCGCAGCCGAGGCCGCTGAGGTGCTCGAATGCACCACGGCCGAGCGCGTTCGCCGGAAACAGAGTGCCCCCGGCGAGGGGCTCGCCGACGGCCGCTCCCGGCAGCTCGGACAGCGCTTGGTCGACATGACAGCCGAGACACCCCTCGGTCAGTGCCATGTCGGCCCCCGCTGCCGGCTCCTCCTCCTCGAATGGAGCGAGAACCAGCTCGCCGCCCATCGTTTCCAACGGGGCGAAGAAGAGACGATCGGTCAGCTCGCCACTGACGACGTCGGCTTCGACGGTCACCCAGGAGTTGCCGAATCTTCCGGCTCCGATGCGGCCAACGAGGCGCTGACGACGACGCCCGCCGTCTGCTTCGAGGGTGGTGAGCCACGCACCGTCGAGCTCCCGAGAGATCTCGTAGCTACGCCCGTTTCCGGGATTCACGACCGACCCCGTCGGGGGCTCGCCAACCGGCCCGACGCTCGCCGCCATGGCGTGCTCGCCGAGAAAGGCTCGAACGATCCCGGCATGACAACCGGCGCAGCTCTCGAGCGCAACCGGCACTCGGGCGGCGGCGTTCGGCGTCGAGGTCGGCTGGTTCGACCCTCCGTCCTCCGGTGGCTTCGTCTGGGTGCCCGGCGTCTCGCCTTCGCACGCCCAGAGAGATGCCGCGCAGCAAAGCCCGACGAGTAGACGAGATTTCATCCGCGCATCCTAGCGTCGATCGCTCGGCGGAGCGGTCCGCCCCAATCCGGGTCGCCCGATCGGCAGATCGTCGCCGGGCGCTTCCGGAGTTCCTGTTTTCTGTTCATCAAGTCAACGCATCCTGTTTACTCGACAAGGGGTTCCAAACATGCCCGACCAGTCCTACGGGAGCCATCGGCGGTGGGCTCGAGGCGGAAGTCATTAGCTCTCTTTCGACGAATCGATAGCATCGAGGAGTGTTCGCCGCCCTGCCACTGCTCTTGATCGCGGCTTTGGCGCCGCAACCCGGCTGCGGCCCTCGCACCGTCGCAGTGCTGGCGGAGATCAACCTGGCGCGGCTCAACGCCGGCACCGCGGCCTTGCGCAGTCACCGGGCGCTGTGTGGCGCCGCCGCCGAGCGCGCACGAGAGATCGCCGTCGACGGCGCCACCCAAAGACGGATCGAGGACGTCAACCGGCGCACTCGGTCGCTGTACCGCTTGGGGTACGCGGCGCACGCCTGGAGCGAGGCGTCGCTCATCGGCGGCGGCGACGATCCGTGGCTCGAGCAGTTTCGCGAGGTGCGTGTCGGCTGGCTCGAAGAAGCGGTGCGCGGCGATTTCGAGGAGGTGGGCATCGGCGTCGACGAATGGGACGGGCGTCCGGTCGTTGCGGTGCTCCTCGCCCTGCCGCGCAGGAGCGTCGAATGGCGCGAGGCGGCGCCTCTGGCCGATCTGGCGAGCGTCCGGAGCCAAGTGCTTGCGACCGTCAATCGGATCCGCGCGCGGCGGCGCCTGCCCCTTCTGGAGACCCAGCCGCAGCTCGACTCGGTCGCTCAATCCCATGCCGAAGACATGCTCCGCCGGCGCTACTACGACCACCGCACACCCGAGGGAGCGAGCCCGAGGGAGCGGGTGCGGGACGCCGGTTACCGCAAGGCCTCGAGAATCGCCGAGAACATCGCCAAGGGGTTGTTCACGCCGACCGAGGTCGTCGAACGATGGATGAACAGCTCCGGCCACCGGCGCAACATCCTCGAGCCCACGACCCGCGAGATGGGCGTCGGGGTCGCCTACGGCGACACCGCCAAAGGCCTCGAAATCCTCTGGGTTCAGCTTTTCGCCGGCGGATGATCGCCGTGGCGAGAGCGCTTCACTCGATACCGACGGTCAATCGCACCGACGGGCGACCGTCCTCGAACATCTGGTCGAGCTGACCGGCCTCGATGTCGAAGACGAGCTCGACCGGGCGTCCCGTCTTCCAATCGTGCGCCCCGATCATCTTGCCGAGGGCGATCCCGGCTGCCGATGCCGAGCCGACGGGCTGGTCGTCGGCGATCAGCTCGGCGTCGATTCGGACCTTCCTTTTGAACGCCGTCGTTCTCAGGTTGACGGTCAAGAGCAGCTCGTGCCGCTTTCGCTTGCGGCGCCGTTCGGCGGTCACCAGCGGGATGTTCACGTCCTCGGCGGTGAACGGCTCGAGCTCGGTCGACCGCCAACCGCTGCCCGGTGGTAACAGGTTGACCGGTCCGAGCTCGAACTCGAGGGTCATTGGAGCTTCCAGCTCGACGAAGGAGACCGCCGCCTCGTCCTTGCGCTGCGAGCGGACCGTGACCGAGGTGACCGGCTCTCGAGACACCTCGATCTCCTCGGCCTCGGGCTGTTCGGGTTGCGCGGCCTCGACTGGCGCCGGATCCGATCGACCGTCTTGCGGCGCCGACGAGGCGGGAGCCGAACCGGGCCGGGCAGGTAACGGCACGCTCACAGCCTCCGCCGACTCCAGCTCAGGAGCGGCCGTCGACGGCGCCTCGGCGACGGCCGGCGGCGCCCAGTCGAGCGGCAGATAGAGGGTAGCCGGCAGCTGGCGACTCGTGCTCCACCCGTCTTCGGAGTACTCCCCCTCTTCGCTGAATCCACCGTCTGGGCGAGGCGCGATTCGCGCTCGAACCGCGATCTCGCCGCCGGTAAAGAGCTGGGCGACGCCGTCCGCTCGAAACCCCTCTTCCGTGGCCTCGATGGTCATGAGACCGGCGTCCCCGCTGCTCGAAACCCACAGCTCGCGCCACACGCCGGCGAGGGGATCGAGATGCATCAGGGCTCGGTGCTCGCTGCCGTCGGCCAGCTGGCGCACCTCCTCCACCGCGCATCCTTCGAGAAGCCAACGGACCGTAGTCGTACCGCGTTCGCGGCTCTCGTCGTCGCTCTGCTCGACCATCCGCCATTCGCCGATCCAGGGCGCCATCGCCGCGTACCGCGGATCCTCCGGGCAGGGCGATGCCGCGCGCGCCAACGAAACGGCGAAGCTGGAGAGTCCGACGAGCACGACGGCCCCGCGAAGGAACATGCGAGCCATGACGGAAGTCTAGCAGCGCGCGCCAAGGCTTCTGCGCGGCGTCTACCGCTCGAGCTCGATCTCTTCGAGCTGCCCCCAATAGAGCGCGTTGAAGAGCAGTTTGAAGGTTCGATGGGGCTGCGCTCTGTGTTGCGCCCGGAAGCCAATGAGAACGATCTCGCCGTCGCCGTAGCTGAGCTCGACCATCGCCGCCCGGCGGGCGAGCAGCTCGGCGCCCTTGATGTATCCCGAGACTCGAATGTCGTCGCGGTGATCCGGGTAGCGCGCAATGACCCGACGGTCGATACCACCATGCGGCAGCCCGGTTCGGAATGCCGGTGAACGGGCGAAATAGCCGGCCTCTCGCGGTCGCAGGCCGAACCCCAGAGGATGCTCGACGTCGATCAGCAACCGCAGCATCGTACCGGGGGCTGAGAAGTCGTCGCGAGTTACCTTCTCGAGAACGTTCGAGACCGGAAGCTCGAAGCGCTCGACGACCCAGCTGGTGGACGAGTCGAGAGCGACGAGAGTGCCGCCTTCTTTCACCCATTCGCGCAGCTCGTCGCCGCCTTCGGAGTCGATGCCGCCGCGGTACTTCGGTGGGAGCTTCGACCAGAAGCGCTTGGCTTCCGGGCTCTCGGGCTCACCGCTCTCGAGAATGGACGAATTGACGTCGGGCAGCAGGACGACGTCGACCTTGTCCCGAAACGAACCGTCCCGAAGATCCTCGTTGGCCAGGTTGAGGTAGGCGAACTCGCTCTGCTCGAGGACGAACCGGGTCCACCCCTCGTCCATGCTCGCCACCCATGGCTTGTAGAGACCGATACGTGGAGCCGCGACCGCGTAGGCGGTGCCGGTCGGCGCCTCAGCCAACGGTGTCACCGGCAGGTGGAGCTCTCGTGCCAGGCTCGCGAGCTCGTCGATCGTGATGCCGTCGCCCGGCAGCCAGACGTCGCCAGCGACTCCCGAGTCGCCGGGATCGGCCAGCCAGTAGACCTTGCCGCCGTCGTCGAGCCTGCGGTTGATCGCCGTGTATACGGAGTCGGCACTGTGAGGCAAGAGATAACCATGGTCGGAGGCGGCGATCTCGACCTCGGGCCAGGGCGCCGTCTCGAGGTCCGACAACGCACCGGTGACGTCGACATCCACCGTCTCGATCTCGACCCCCATCAGGATCGGCAACGACCAGGCGGTGACATCGTAGGGTGGGATGATCGGTCCACCCACATGGGGCACCACTTCCGGGTAACGTTGCGGCTGGAGCATGGTGCGTAGGAATGCGTGGTACGGCTGAGCCGCCGGGATGACCGCGGTGCCGATCGGATAGGTCGTCCGGCCTACGGTCAGTGGCTCGTCAGCGGTCTGAACCCGAACGCCGTGGAGCAGCAGCAGTTCGAGCAGGTTGCCGGCCGCGACAGGATCGTGTTGCTCGGGGCTTACGATCCAGGCGCGCGGCGAGCTCTTGGCTCCGGCCTCGGCGGCCTCGCGGCCCATCCGATAGAAGTTCTCGAGAATCTCGCGGCGGTACTGAGAGCTGGTCTCCACCGCCGCCCAAGTCGCGATCAGCTCGTAGTCGATGATGTCTCGCAGCCGCCACCAGCCGCCCGGCCATACCGACGGGAAGTTGGCCCGCCGCTTGTACTCGGGAAAGCCCTTGCCGCCGCCCCGCAGCTCGCCTGGATCGATGTAGATCGGGGTGGCGATGCGCACACTCGCGACCTCGGTCAAGAGTCCGGTCACGTTCTTCCACCAGGCAGTGTTGCGCGTCCCTCCCGGCCAGTAGCTGTCGAAGATCATGTTGTGACCGACGCCGGTCTTGCCGGCCTGCTCCAGACGGAAGGACATGTTGGTGCCGATCAGGTCCGCCTGCCGAAAGATCAGCGGATGGATCTCGGGGTCGAGCGGATCGGTCTGGGGAGGGACGAACATCCGCGGTCCGGTCGAGCCCATCTGATGCTCGTCGATGAACACCTGAGGAAACCAATTCCGATACAGGAGGTCGTTGATCGCCCGGGTCTCGGGCTGCGTCAACATGTAGAAGTCGCGGTTGTTGTCGTGGCCGACATAGTGGTGGTAGAGCCACGGCATCCGGCCGCCCTCGTACTCGGTTCCCAGGTGCTTCTCGTACCAGTCGATCACCATCACCTGGCCGTCCGGGTTGATCGACGGCATGAGCAGCAGGACCAC
>CALZKB010000056.1 GCA_945787575.1 Thermoanaerobaculia bacterium
GTCGTCAACGATAGCTCGTATCGCTTCCTCCTCGCGCCTTGCAGCTGCACCGTAAGCCCTTGCCGCGCGACCCGCAGGACTTCTGCCACGGGCTGCTAGGATCGGCTTTCACCTGAATCGGTGGGACGCGCGACGGGCATCCCAAGACGAACCAACCCGGGGGCGCAGGTCCCGGCTACCTCGACGTTCTGGAAGGCTCGGACTGCCGGCGACGGTGGCGCGGGGGTTCAGAGGACGCTGCCGCGGACGTCGATCTCGACTTTCGGCTGGAGCCTGTTGTCGGTCGGGATCGTCAGCGTGCCGCGGAAGGTTCCCTTGGGCATCGACGGGTCGAGAGTGAGCTTCAATCGGTAGTGCTGGCCGTCCTCGACCACCTCGATCTCTGAAGTCAGGCCCGCCACGGTGCTCTCGATCGGACCGAGAGTGACCGCCGAGTCGCCAAGATTGCGAACCTCGAGAATCTGAGTCTGGGGTTTGGAGAGATCCTTGCGCCCGAAATCTGCCACTCGAGGTAGAACCGCGACGACCGGGCGGACGAAGCCCGATACCGGAATCTTCACCTGACGCAGCCTCGGATGGTCGATCTCGAGAGTGACGAAATCGGCGAACGCGCCTTCGGGTGCGTTGCGATCGAGGGAGATCTCGACGATCCACTGACGGCCCGACTTGCTGGAGACCCGCTCCTCGTCGGTCGCCTCCCGGAAGTCGGCCTTGACGAAGCTGTGCGGCGAGCGAGCCTTGGTGATCCGGAACTCGCCCGTCTCCTCGGTCCACACCTTCTGGATGATCGGTTCCCCCCCCTTGCCGAGCACCGCCAGGAAACGTGCATAGCCGGGGTCCGACTCCACGTAGGCTCGGACGTCGGCCTTGATGACGAGCTCGAGCCGCGGGTTGCGCTGATCACTGGTGTAGACCTGAATGGTCTTCGCAATCGGTCCGCGCAGACCCTTCGTGCTAAGCGACGCCGCCACCGCGCCGACCTCGCCGGGGGCGATCTTCGCGTCGTAATCGACCACCGTGCAGCCGCAAGCCGGCCTGACGTCGGTGATCTCGAGCGTCTGGTCTCCTTCGTTCCTGATCCGGAAGGTCTGCTCCACGGTCTCGCCGCGGGGGACCGTCCCGACGTCGAAGACCGACTCGCCAAGCACCGCCCGCGGCTGGGCTTCGGCAGCGGTCGCCACGATCCAGAGCAGCGCCGCAAGAGAGAGGACGGTTCGGTTTCCGGGTTTCTTCATCGCCAGGAGCCTCCAAGGCCGAATGGTATACTGCGCCCTGTTCACGCCCAAGAGATGCCGCCGCTCGAAATCCATTTGATCGCGATCGGCGGCACCGGAATGGCGCCTTTGGCCTGTCTGCTCAAGGAGCTCGGCCACCGCGTTCGGGGCTCGGACGGCCCGCTCTATCCTCCGATGAGCACCTTGCTCGCGGAGGCCGGAATCGAGCCCGTCGAAGGCTACCGGGCGGCCAATCTCCAACCGGCGCCCGACCTGGTCGTCGTCGGTAACGCCGTCCGGAGCGACAACCCGGAAGCCGTGGCCGCCCGCGAGCTCGGCCTCGAGCAGATCTCCATGCCCGAGGCGCTCGCACGGTTCTTCCTGACCGGACGCAGACCCCTCGTCGTCGCCGGCACTCATGGCAAGACGACGACCTCGTCGCTCGCCGCCTGGGTGCTCACCGACTGCGGCCGGGACCCCGGTTTTCTCATCGGCGGCGTTCCGCAGAATCTCGGACGCAGCTTCGCGGCCGGCCGCGGCAAGGTCTTCGTCGTCGAGGGTGACGAATACAACGCCGCCTACTTCGATCGGGGTCCGAAGTTTCTCCACTACCGACCACAGACGGCGATCTTGACGAGCGTCGAATACGACCACGCCGATCTCTACGGTAGCCCGGAAGATCTGCTGACGGCCTATCGCCAAATGGTCGAGATCATGCCTCCCGACGGCCTCCTGGTTGCGTGCGGCGACGAGCCGGAGGTGATCGAAATCGTCGCCGGTGCACCCTGCGAGGTCGTTTTCTACGGCCTCGACTCGGCCCACGCCGTCCACCCCGAAGAGATCGAGACTCGGGCCGGCGCCACCCACTGCCGGGTAGTCTGCGGCGACGACGAGCCGCTCGCGCTCGAATTGGGGGTACCGGGACTCCACAACCTCCAGAATGCGCTCGCGGTTTGGGCGGTCGCTCGCGACGACGGCATCCCCGGCGACGACATCGCCCGCGCCCTCGCTCGCTTCCGCGGAGTACAGCGCCGTCAGCAGGAGCTCGGAACCGTCGGCGGGGTCACGGTAGTCGATGACTTCGCCCATCACCCGACGGCCGTCGCAGCCACGCTGCCGGCGCTGCGGCAGCGCTACGGCAGTCGACGGCTGATCCTCGTCTTCGAGCCCCGCAGCTTGACCGCCGGTCGCCGAATGTTCTTCGATGCCTATCGCGAGGCGCTCGCCGGCGCCGACGCCGCCTTCGTGGCACCGGTGTTTCACGCCAGCCGCCTGAGCGACGACGAACGTCTCGACGTCGAGGCTCTGGTCGCGGAGCTCTCGGACACAGGCACGCCCGCCGCTACTGCCGCCACGGTCGAGGGGCTCGCCAGACAGGTGATCGAGTTCGTGAAAACGGGCGACGTCGTGGTCACGATGTCTTCCGGAGCCTTCAAGGGACTGCCCTACCGCCTACTCGAGTCCTTGGGCAGTCCAAAATAGCGGCGGATGAAGCGGCGACATCCGGCAACGGCCCACTGTGCTACGATCGCCCGCGCCTTGAGCCGATAGAGGCTTGTATCTCCAATGACTTACCCTGGCGACTCCAACCTCTCGGACGACGTTCGACAGCGCGTCGAGGATACTTTCAAGCAGTCCCGTCAGCTGGCGCTCGAGGGGAAGCAGCAAGAAGCAAGCCTCGGGTGCGAGTTCGTGCTGCGACTCGATCCGTTGTTCGAGCCGGCCCGAGAGCTGATGGACCGGCTGGCGAGCGGTCAACCGATCGAGGTGGTGGAGGGGAGCCCCCCCAGCGAGCCGCCGATGCCCGACTTCACGAGTCAGCCGTCGGCAGGCCCCGGTGACGACTTCACGGCCCAGGATTCGGCTGGCGCCGAAGATGCGGAAGATGCGTTCGACCTCGCCGCCGAGTTCGACGATCTCTTGGATCGTCGTGACTTCCGAACTCTGATGAACCTGGCCGGTGAGCACACGCAGACGGTCCAGGACAGTCCGGAGCTGGCAGCAAAGGTCGCGGAGGCCTCCGACAGGCTCGAGGCCGAGCCGTACATGCGGGAGTTCCTCGATGCCGCCGAAAAGGCCCAGCGGCAGGGGCGTCTCAATGAGGCCAACGCGCTGGTGACCAAGGCTCGCGCCCTCGATCCGTCCCATCCGGGGCTTCCCCCCGAAGCGCCCACGGACGAGATCCACGAGAGCAACGACAGGATTCGCGAGCTGCTCGAGGAAGGCCAAGCCTCGCTCGAACGCGGCGACTTCCAGGACGCTATCGACTCCTGGTCGCGCATTTTCCTGATCGACATCGACCACGCCGAGGCCAACCAGCGGATCGAGCGCGCGCGACGGATGAAGGCCGAGAACGAGCGCCAGATCGAGCAGGCGTTCCACGAGGCGGTCTCGCTCTGGGAGCGCGGCACCACGGACGAGGCGCGCGAGCTGTTCGAGCGCGTCCTCGAGCTCGACGCGTCCCATGCCGGAGCGCGCGACTATCTCGATCGGATGTCCTCCCGGGAGGCGGCCGTCGTTGTCGACACTCCGGAGCCCGCGAGCGAACTTGGCAACGAGATCCTGAGCCCGCCGGGTCCGGACGCCGCCGCGCCGCCGCCGCCGCCGGGCGCCATCAACGGCGACCTGGCGGTCGACGACCTGCCTTTGGAGGACAGCGCGCCCGTTGCGGTTCCCAAACCCGCCAAGAGCGGTTTCTTCCAGAAGAAGTTCCTGTCGATTGCGGCCGGCGGGCTCTTTCTGCTGTTGGCGCTTCTCGCTGTCGCCTACTTCAAGAAGGACGTCTTTTTTCCCAACCCCGAAGCCGAGCCTCAGGCGGTGACGGTCGACATTCTGGCGCGTGCGCGGTCACTCCACGAGAGCGGCCAGACCGCGATGGCCATCGCCCAGCTCAATCGGCTGCCCACCGACCATCCTCAGTACGCGGAGGCTCAGGCGCTCGTCGCCCAGTGGGAGGCTCCCGTCGAGGAGACCGAGCCGGAAGGCCCCACTGAGGAGCAGCTGGCGCAGCGCGACGCGCTAGTCGCCCAGGCTCAGCAAGCGCGACAAGGGCGCGAGTACCTGCGCGCCCTGGAGCTGTTCGTCAACGCCTCCGAGAGCGCTCCTCTCAGCGCCGAGGACGAGCTCGTGCAGGAGGAGGTTCGCCAGCGGCTCGCCGGCCTCCAACCCCAGATCGAGATGTTCGAGCAGGGGGATTGGGAGTTCGTGCTGCCCGAGCTGTGGAAGCTGCACTCGGCCGATCCCGCGGACCTGGACATCGTCCAGCTGATGGTCGACTCCTACTACAACCTCGGCGTCAGGGACCTCCAGCGAGGGGATGCTCCGGCGGCGGCCGAGAAGTTCCTGCGCGCGAGCGAGCTCAAGCCGACCGATGCCGAGGTCGAACGGCTCTCGCGGTTCAGTCAGATCTACGGCGAACGGCGAGCCGACATGCTCTATCGCATCTTCGTCAAGTACCTACCGTTCCGATGAGCGACGAACCGCTCGAGCTTCCCCTCTTCGAAGCTCCGCAAGAGTCGCCCGAAGAGCTCGAAGCGCTGTTCACCGATCCTCCAGAGCCGGCGGACCAGGACGTCGTCGTGGAGAAGATCGAACTCGGCCCGCCCGAGCGCGTGCCCAAGGAGCCGCCATCGGCGCCCGAGATGCCCAGCGCGATCACCGAGATGCCGCCCGTGGCGACGGCCATGAGCGGGGGCGAGCCGATCGACCGGGTGACTCCCTTCCGCTTGCTCCCCGCCAGCTTCGGGCAGCGCCTCACCGCCGGATCGATCGATCTGTTGGTCCACCTCGCGGTCGCCTCCCTGCTGGCCGCGGGAAGCGCGACGATGGGTGTCGACATCGCTCTTCGACACCTGTCACCTCTAGTCATCGCCATGCTCGCCTTCTCGTTCGTCTACCATGTCGTCCCCCTGACCTTCTGGGGCCGCACCCCGGGAATGGCGGTCGGCGGCGTGCGGGCGCGAGCCACGGGAAACCTCCCCCTCTCGATTCCGCAGGCCTCGGCGCGTTTCGCCGGACTCGTGCTGACCGTCGCCACTCTCGGTCTCGGAGCACTCCTGGCGTTGGGCGGCCGCTCACTTGCCGACCGCCTGAGCAACTCGGGGACCTGGAAGGCCTAGAACCGCGGGGCGAAGCCGGCCGCCTCAGGGGATCTCGGGAGAAAGCTGCAGCCTTCCAGCTTAGCTACCGAGCCTTGCCTGCACTCGGGCGCGGCGCACTGCCTTGTCGCGGTTCGCCATCGCCACCGGATCGGTCGCCAGCTTCCCTTGCGCTTCCGCGAGTCGCGCCTCGGCCTCGGCGCGGTCGATGTCGGACGGGTCTTTGGCGTCCTCGGTTAGCACCGTCAATCGATTGTCGACCATTTCTGCGAAACCGCCGTCGACGTAGAGCAGCCGTTGGCCGTCCGGCGTCTCCGCTCGCAACAGTCCGACGTCGAGTTTGACGAGCAGCGGCGCGCGATCGCGCAGAAACCCGATCGCGCCATCGTGCGCCGGAAGCGTGACGTAGGTCGCTTCCACGTCGAGCACCGCCGCCTCCGGGGTGACTACCGATAGCTCGAACGTATTCATCGCCTGCCGGCCCAGCTCAGGCCGCCATCTCCTCGGCCTTCTTGGCCGCATCCTCGATCGTACCGACGTACATGAAGGCACTGTCCGGCAGGTGATCCCACTTGCCGTCGCACAGCTCATCGAAGGAGCGGATGGTGTCCTCGAGCTTGACGTAAATGCCCTCGAATCCGGTGAACTGCTCGGCGACAAAGAACGGTTGCGACAGGAAGCGCTCGATCTTGCGGGCGCGGCGGACGATGATCTTGTCCTCTTCCGACAGCTCGTCGACGCCGAGAATGGCGATGATGTCCTGGAGGTCCTTGTAGCGCTGCAGGATCTGCTGGACCCGGCGCGCGACCCGGTAGTGGGTGTCGCCCAGGAAGTCGGGAGCGACGATCCGGCTCGACGAGGCGAGCGGATCGACCGCCGGGTAGATGCCCTTCTCGGCGATCGCGCGCTCGAGGTTCACCGTCGAGTCGAGGTGGGTAAAGGCCGCCGCCGGGGCGGGATCGGTATAGTCATCGGCCGGCACGTAGATCGCTTGAATCGAGGTCACCGATCCGGACTTCGTCGAAGTGATGCGCTCCTGGAGCTCACCCATCTCGGTGCCGAGAGTCGGCTGATAGCCGACCGCCGACGGCATGCGGCCCAGCAGGGCCGACACCTCGGATCCCGCCTGAGTGAAGCGAAAGATGTTGTCGATGAAGAGCAGCGTGTCGGATCCGGTCTGATCGCGGAAGTGCTCCGCCATCGTCAGCGCCGAGAGCGCGACGCGCAGACGGGCGCCCGGCGGCTCGTTCATCTGACCGAAGACCATCACCGTCTGGTCGATGACGCTCTTGCCCGTATCGCCGATCTTGGTCTCTTGCATCTCGAGCCAGACGTCGTTGCCCTCACGAGTCCGCTCACCGACGCCAGCGAAACAGGAGTAGCCGCTGTGGAACCGAGCCAGGCGGGCGATCAACTCCTGGATGATGACCGTCTTGCCGACGCCAGCGCCTCCGAAGAGACCCGCCTTACCGCCACGCACCAGCGGGCACAGCAGGTCCATCACCTTGATCCCGGTCTCGAACATCTCGGTCTTCGAAGAGAGCTCATCGAAGTCGGGGGGCTCTCGATGGATCGAGCGTTTCCCGGTCGTCTTCACCGGACCGCGATCGTCGATCGGGTCACCGACCAGGTTGAAGACGCGGCCGAGGGTCTCCTCGCCGACCGGCACTTCGATCGGGCCGCCGGTATCCAGGATCTCGGCGCCGCGCCGCAGGCCGTCGGTCGTGTCGAGCGCCACCGCGCGAACCCGGCCGCCGCCTAGATGCTGGGCCACCTCGCACCACAGGGTCTCCGTCGTCGTCTCGCCGAGGACCGTCCGCTGAACGTCCACCTTGAGCGCGTTGTAGATCTCCGGCAGGTTGTCGTCCGCGAACTGGGCGTCGAGAATCGACCCAATGACCTGCGTGACTTTTCCACTGTTTTCACTCATCTCGAGAGTTCCTATCGTTGAGACCTAAGCGAGCGCATTGGCGCCGCCGACGATGTCGAGCAGCTCCATGGTGACCTGGGTCTGGCGCGCGCGGTTGTACTGCATGGTGAGGCGTTTGATCATGTCTTCTGCGGCGTCGGTCGCGGCCTTCATCGCGACCATGCGCGAAACCTGTTCGCTGACCGCGGCATCGGTGAAAGCCTGGAAGAGTTGGACTCGCACTGTGGCAGGCAGCAGCTCGTCGAGCAGCTCTTCGGGACTCGGCGAGAACTCGTAGTCGACGGGGCTCGCCGGCTCCTCGCCCGCCGCCGCCTCGTAGGACAGCGGCAGGATCTTCTCCACGACCGGCGCCTGCTTGCCGGCGGAGATGAACTTCATGTAGGCGACCCAGAGCGCGCCGATCTCGCCGCTGGTGTAGTCGTCCATCAGCCGGTTGGCGATCGGTTCCACCTGATCGAAGCGAGGGGCGTCGCCGATCCCGGTGATCGCCTCCGCCAGTTCGCGGCCACGGAAGGCGAAGTTGGAGATGCCCTTTCCGCCGATCATAGTGACCAGTGTTTCGACGCCCGCTGCAGCACGCGCGTCGAGGTGCTCCATCACCAGCCGCAGCACGTTGGCGTTGTAACCGCCGCAGAGGCCGCGGTCGGAGGTGAGAACGACCAACGCCTCCCTGTGGACTTCGTCGTGGGTCTGCATCAGCGGGTGCTCGAGGCCCTCGGCGGCGCGGGCCAGGCCGCCCACCAACTGAGCCAACTTCTCGGTGTACGGCTTGCCGGCGACGGCCCGGCTGAAAGCCGCCTGAAAACGCGCCGTCGCGATCAGTTGCATCGTCCGCGTGATCTTGCGGATGTTGCGCGTCGAATTACGGCGCTTGACGAGAACTCTGCGGTTGGCCATGGTCGATTCGGGTCGGGGTCGCGGTGGGCTCGATCGGAAGGATCGCTAGCTCGCGGACCGGGTCTTGAACTTGCCGACGAGCTCGTTGAGAGTCGCTTCCAGTTCGTCCGAGATCGTGCGCTTCGCGGCGATCTCCTCGAGGACCTCGGGGAACTCGTCACGGATGTGGGCGAGCAGCGCCTTCTCGAAGGCGGAGACTTGCGACACCTCGAGATCGTCGAGGTAGCCCTTGGTGCCGGCGAAGATCGACACCACCTGCTCGGCCACGGAGAACGGTTGGTACTGCGGCTGCTTCAGGAGCTCGACCATCCGCTGCCCGCGATCGAGCTGCTTCTGAGTCGATTCGTCGAGCTCGGTTCCGAGCTGCGCAAACGCCTCCAGCGCCCGGAAGGCAGCTAGGTCGAGGCGGAGCGACCCCGCCAGCTTCTTCATCGCCTTGATCTGCGCGTTGCCGCCGACCCGCGAAACCGATATGCCGACGTTGACCGCTGGTCGGACGCCGGCGAAGAAGAGGTCGGGCTCGAGAAAGATCTGCCCGTCGGTGATCGAGATCACGTTGGTCGGAATGTAGGCCGAGACCTCGCCCTCGAGGGTCTCGATGATCGGCAGCGCCGTCATCGAGCCGCCACTGTTGGGGAACTTGTGCAGCTTGTGGCCGTCCCCCGCAGTCTCAAGCGCCGCTTCCGCGCGCTCACGGCCGGATCCGCGATGGAAGATGCCCTTCGACTCATCCGGTGGGTGCTCGGTAAACGCGTCGAGGTCGCTCACCGCCAGCGAGCGATCGTTGGAGTCGACTGCGGTGTCGGCCGGTACGATCGCATACTCGTCGCGCAGCTTGACCGCCCGCTCGAGCAGACGAGAATGGAGGTAGAAGACGTCGCCGGGGTAGGCCTCGCGACCCGGCGGCCGGCGCAAGAGCAGCGACAGCTGACGGTAGGCGTGGGCCTGCTTGGAGAGATCGTCGTAGATGACGAGCGTCGCTCTCCCGTCCAAGTACATGAAGTACTCGGCCATCGCAGCGCCCGCGTAGGGGGCGATGTACTGCAGCGGCGCCGGATCCGACGCCCCAGCGGAGACGACGATGGTGTAGTCCATCGCCCCGAGCTCGCGGAGCTTCTCCACCACGCCGACGACCGTCGATTCCTTCTGACCGACGGCGACGTAGACGCAGACCACGTCGCCCCCCCTCTGATTGACGATGGTGTCCAGAGCGATGGCGGTCTTGCCGGTTCGGCGGTCGCCGATGATCAGCTCGCGCTGCCCGCGACCGATGGGGATCATTCCGTCGATCGCCTTGATGCCCGTCTGCAGCGGCTCATCGACCGGCTGGCGGGCGGCGATGCCCGGCGCCTTGAACTCGAGCGGGCGGCGATGCGGAGTCTCGACCGTTCCCAGGCCATCGAGCGGACGACCGAGCGGATCGACGACGCGGCCGATGAGCGCCTCACCGACGGGCACGGACAGGAGCTCACCGGTGCGGCGGACCTCGTCGCCCTCCTTGATCGTCAGATAGTCGCCGAAGATGACGACGCCGACCGAGCTCTCTTCGAGGTTGAACACCTGACCGTACTGGCCGTTCTCGAACTTCAGCTGCTCAGCCGCGAGGGCGTTGGTCAAACCGTAGACCCGGGCGATGCCGTCACCGACCTCGAGCACGCGTCCGACTTCGGACAGATCCACTTCGGTCCGGTAGCTACGGATCTCCTCGGTCAGGACCGATGAAATCTCATCCACCTTGAACTTCATCTCGATACCTCGCTTACGTCGTGAAATGGATCTCGCGCGTGGCGCGATCCAGCAACTGATCGTTCAACCGGCGTAGGTCCGACGCCAGGCTGTAGTCGATCTTCCGGTCGCCGACCGACACGATCAGGCCGCCCAGGGTCTCCGAGTCGACCGTCTCCGCCAGCCGTACCTGCCGCCCGGTGACGCGTGCCAGCGTCTCCCGGAGCTTCTCGCGATTCGAGTCCGTGAGCGGAACCGCCGAGGTCACCGCCACGTCCACCCGTCCGCGCTTCTCGTCGAGCGCCTGACGGTAGGCGACCGCCAGCGCCCGCAAGAGGCCGAGCCGCCCCTTGCCGTTCATCACCTGTAGCGCGTCGACGACGAGCGGGCTCACCTCGTCCTGCAGCGTCTTGTCGATCGTCCTGCTCCGAGCGTCCTGAGCGACCAGCGGACTCGAGAAGAACCGCTCCAGGTCGGGATCCCGGTCTTGGAGCGCGACCAGACCGCGGAGCTCCTCGAGCACGCGGTCTCCGGCATCCCGCTCTTCCGCCAGCGCGAGCAGGGACTCCGCATAGACGCGGGCCACCGCAAGCTCGCGATCGTTGACCTGAGCGCTCATCTCGACGCCGCTCAGTTGAGGTCCTGCCCACCGAGCTGTTCGATCGCTTCCGCGATCAGCCGCTCGTGATCTTCGGCCTTGACTTCGCGCTTGAGGACGCGGGAAGCGACGTCGGTGGCGAGCGCGGCGCTGGTCTTGTAAAGGTCGCGGATCGCGGTCACCTTGGCGATCTCGATCTCGCGCTTGGCGCGTTCGATCATCTTGTCAGATTCGTCGCGCGCCTGCTCCTCGATCGTCGCCTTCACCACCTCGGCGTCGCGCCGACCTTCCTCGACGATCGCGGTCGCTTCAATGCGAGCGTCGTGGAGCTTGTCGGTGTACTCCGCGAGCGTCGCCTCGGCTTTCTCGCGGTCCTGTTTGGCCTCCGCCAGCGAGTCGCGGATGAAACTCTCACGTTCTTGAAGCACCGAGAGCAGGGGTCCCCAGGCGAACTTACCGAGCACGAAGACCACCAGCAGGAAGACGAGCAGAGTCCAAACCGCGTTGCCCAGATCTCCCGCGAAGATGTTGCTCTCGCCCCCGCTCGTAGCGAAGACTGCGGGAGTCGAGATCAGGACGACCCCGAGTGCTGTCGCCAGCGTTTGGATAGTGGTTTTTCCAACCATGGTTTCAATCCATCGACGGCGTCGAGCCGTCCGAATCAACGGCGGCCGGGTCGAGCCCGGCCGCCTGGTGCACTAGCCTAGAACTGCCATCATCCCGACGACCACGGCGAAGAGGGTCGCGCCCTCTACGAAGGCCGCCGTCAGAAGCATGGCCGGGGTGATCTTGTCGGCCGCCTCGGGCTGGCGCGCGATCGACTCCACCGCGCTGCCGCCGATGCGGCCGATGCCGGCCGCGCCACCCATGACCGCGAGTCCGGCGCCGATGGCGCCTCCGAGCTTGCGGGCGCCGTCGGTGGTGAGAGCGGAACCGCCGTCGCCGTCCTGGGCGAACGCCGCGGGAGCGATCATCAGGCCGAAGCCGAAGACGATCGCGATCAGAGCGACCTTTGCAAATCTCTTGTTCATCGAGTTTGTCCTCTTTCTCGGAGGTCGTGCGGGGCTGACCTCCCAATTGCAATTCGCCATCGCAGTCACGCCTTACGGCCCGCGTGCCCCGCGCATGTCCGGGCATGGCGAAGATCTGTCTTAGGGATGAGCCTCCTGCTGCGAGTCGCCGTGATCGTGATGAAAAACGATCGACTGGGCGATGAACATGATCGTCAGGAAGGTGAAGATGAACGCCTGGATGAAGGCCACCAGAATCTCCAGAAAGGTGATGGCGATCGCTCCGGCGACGGCCGGGATGGCGATGAGAAAGCCCATGGTGGCGCTCGCCGCCCCGGCGCTGAGAATGAAGCCGATCAGCACCGCCAGCAGGATGTGGCCGGCCAGCATGTTGGCAAACAGACGCACCGTCAACGCGAACGTCTTGGCAATGAAGCCGATCAGCTCGAGCGGCACCAACAGCGGGGCCAGCCACAGCGGGCCCGGGCAGAGGTGCCCGATGAACTCCTTGGGTGCCAGGCGCAGACCGTTGACCACCATCATCAACAGGGTCAGGACCGCGAGCGTGCCGGTGGTCCAGATGTTGGCGGTGGCGGTGCCGCCGATGTGGAACTTGCTGAGCAGGGGACTCACCGCGTTGATCGGAACCAGGCCGAGCAGATTGAGAGTCAGGATGAAAAAGAAGACCGTCCAGACATACTTGATGAAACGGTCGGTGTACTCACCCAGATTGGGGCGGGCGAGCTCGTCGCGGAAGTAGGTACAGATGGCCTCGATCCCGTTCGCCGGACCGCTGGGCACCAGCCTCTCGATGCCCTCTCCGCGGCGACGTCTCAGCGCCCTCGGCACGAACAGCATGAGGAGGATCCCGGCCAGCCAGATCATCGAGATCTGGTCGGACCAGAGCGTGTACTCGTGGCCGGCGATCTCGACGGTGCCATTCGTGTGCTGAATGACGTGCGAGAGCGGACTGGAGGTTTCAGCTGCCATGACCGGGTCTGTCGTGCGTCGATTTGAGAATGCGGTGGGAGAGGAGCACGTCGATCGGCAGGAACGCGAGATAGCTGATTGCGACCCAGAGCAAGAACGGCACTGTCTGGTACCTGCCGCGCAGCACGACCACTACGGCCAGAGCCGCAACGGTCGCCATTCGGAGCAAGATCGCCGCCAGGTGCGGCGTCATCGCCAGGGTCGGCTTTGTCGTCCTTGCTTGCGAGCGAAAGACCGGCACGGCACCGACGAGAGAGGCCATCAGGCTCACCCCGCATCCGGCCAACATCGCTCGAATCGCCGCCGTTCCTCCCAAGGTCCGTGTGGGTAACCACCCTAGCAGCGCCAGCACGCCGCCCGCCAAGATCAATAGTGTGGAGAACCGCACGTAGAGCGAGGCGGCACCTATCAGTTCTCCTGGTTTCTGTTCTTCGCGTCAGCCTGACGGCTCGCGATCCAACTCTGACGAACCAGATTATACATACCGCCCACGATTCCGAGAACGGCCCCGATCGCCAGGCCGAGGAGCGCCCTGTCCTTGAGCCCGCCGAGCCAGTACCCGAACAAGCCCATGCCCAGAACGGCCGCCGCGAGCTCGAACCCCTTGCTGGAGTAGCGCATCCAGTACATCGGAGCGTCGCGCAGGTCACGCCGCCCCCCCGCCTTCCTGCCCTTGGAACCCTTGCCCCCGGGCGGCTCTCGCTCGTCGGTCGAACCGGCCAAGGCTACGTCGGATACTCGATCCGAATCCAGGTTCCCGGGGTCCCCTCCCGGTAGGTCACCCAGATCGAGCGCCCGCCGCGCTCGAACGAGCCGTCTTCGCGCGGACGCCAACCGGCGGACTCGAGCTGGCTCGTGTAGCGTCTTTCGACGACTCCGGGCTGCGCCGGGATCGACAACTCGATGAACCTGCGATCGGGGTTCGCCGGTCCGTAGTTGATGACGCTCGAGGAGGCATAGAGCGGCAGGTCGCGCGGGAAGTCACTCGGCAGCCGAACCCCCGTGTTGTCCTCGGTGGGCAGCGCTTGGAGATCGTATTCAGTGGTGAGGCCGGCGTCGATTCTCTCTCCGACGACTTCGGTCTCGAGCGGCTCGAGGCCGCTCTCGCCGGCCTCGCGTCGGCAACCGAGGAGAACCAGGGCCACGGCCCCGAGCAGTGCGGGTGTCCGTCTCATGTGACGAATCTAACATGCGGGTACGACCCTACAGCCTCCGGGTGAGCGACTCGAGATCGGCGCCGTGCGGACGATCGATCAGCCCCGCCGCCATCCCGACCGCTTCCGAGCCCTCGACGTCTTCGAACGGTCGGTCACCCAGGTGAAGGACCTCCGCGGGCTCGAGCTCGAGCACCCTGAGCGCGGTCTGGAAGATCAGCGGATGGGGCTTCTCCACCCCAGTCCCCTGCGAGGTGATCACCGATTCGAAGTACTCGGCGAGACCGAGGCGAGCGAGCAGCAGCGGAAGACGCTCGTCCCAGTTCGCGACCACCGCCAGCCGCACCCTCCTACCGCGCAGTCTCGACAGCACGTTCGGAACTTCCGGATAGACCTCCCAAGCGGCGGCCTGCCCGAAGCGGTCGTAGAGCTCGGCGGCGGCGAACCGACTCGGCCGCCGGCCTCCGAGGTGCTCGCAGAGCCGATCGAGAAAGCGGCGCCACCAGCCGCGTGCCCCCTCCGGATGGGAACCGAACCGATCTTCGTGCACCGAGGTTGCGCAGTCGAACTCTTTCCACACCGTGTCGACGAGCCGGCGAGCCTGCGCCGCGTCGACGGTGTGACCGTGGCGGGTCAGCACTTCGGCGTAGAGCTCGCCGAGCCGGGGGCAGTGAATCAAGCTGCCGGTGGCATCCAAAGTCACGGCTTGGTAGCGGCTCTCGCCCATCGCTTGGCTCTCGCAGGGGCTGTGCTAGCGTCTCGACGAGTGACCAAGGACGACCAGCGGATTGTCGCCGCCTGCGCCGCGGTGTCGGCGTGGCTGGGTCTGCTGCTGATCGGCTGGACCCAGCACGGTGCCGTCCACCTCCTTCTCCTCCTCGGCCTCGTCGCCGTTCCCTGGCGCCGACTCTAGCCGGCCGTCAGGGTTCAATGGCCGCGGCCGCCAGGCGGCGAGATTCTGGACCGCGCGCACCGCCAGGAACGCCAGGGCACCCAACGCGAGGGCGACGAGGCCGGCTAGCGACCACGGAAATCCACGCCAGTAATGGAAGATCGGCGCCGCGACCGCCGCCGTGGTCACTCCCGCCACCACCCGCGACCGGATCAGAGGACCGCCTCCTCGACTCGGTTGGCGAGGGTACCGACCGACGACACCTCCACTTCGAGCGCTTGTCCGGCGACGAGCTCCCCGACGCCGGACGGAGTGCCGGTCAGCACCACGTCGCCCGCCTCGAGCGTCATCATCCGCGAGATGTAGACCAGCTGGTCGACGAGCCCCCATGTCATCTCACGGACGTGACCGCGCTGACGCAGCTCACCGTCGATGCGGGTCACGACTTCCAGATCGTCGAGATCCGGCTCCACCTGGATCGCCGGACCGAGCGGGCAGAAGGTATCGAACGACTTGCCGCGGGCGAAGGTGGCATCCTTGCGCTGCAGGTCACGCGCCGTGACGTCGCAGGCAGCGGTCACGCCGAGAATGGCAGCGCGGGCCTTTTCGGCCGTCGCCCGCGTCAGGCGATGCCGAACGACTACCGCGATCTCCCCCTCGTACTCCACCTGCTGGCTCTCCGGGGGCAGGACGATCGGCGCCCGCGGCCCGATCACCGCGCTCGGCGCCTTCAGAAAGAGCAGGGGCTCCTCCGGCATCGGATTGCCGAGCTCCGCCGCGTGCTCCCGGTAGTTGCGGCCGACGCCGACGATCTTGCCGGGGAGCACCGGCGGCAGAAGTCCAGACAGCTCCGCCTCGCGCCCGAGCTCCCACCCACCGGGGCGCACCTCGAAGGGGTCCGAGTAGAGAATCCGCGGCGGCGCCCCCTCCTCGTCGTCACGAGCGGCGTAGAAGCCCTCGGGGCCGAAGCGATAGAGCAGCATCACCCGGATTGTAGAACGGTCGGCCCCCTGGAAGGATCCGCTGGTGACGCTGCCGCCGGCAACGCGAAGCGAACGAGGCTCACGCTACGACCCGCTAGCTAGCCGTCGCGCGGGCTGTCGTCAGCCGCCGAGTGGACGACGTGCAGGCCGACCAGCCGGACGACGAGGACAGCCATGAACAGCTGACCGGCGACCGCCTCCATCCACGCCAGGGTGCGGGCGACCGGGCTGAGCGCAACGATCTCGCCGTAGCCGAGCGTGGTCAGCGTCACCGGCAAGTGGCGGCCGGGTCTGATGGGGTGAGGCATCTAGACGCCGGCCGAGTACTCGTAGTCCTTGAACGAAACCCGGAAGAACAGAGAGTAGAGAACGGGCACCACCAACAGCGTCAGCGCGGTCGCGAAGACCAAGCCGAACATGATCGCCACCGCCATCGGCTGGTACATGACGCCGCCACCCAGGTAGAGCGGAATCAAGCCACCGAGGGTGGTGAAGGTCGTCAGCAGGATCGGCCGCATCCGGCGCTGCGCTGACTCCACGATTGCGTGCGCCGGGGTGAGGCCGTTCTCGTGGATCTCGATCTCGATCCGGTCGATCAGCACGATCGCGTTGTTGATGACGATTCCGGCCAGCGACACGATGCCGAGCAGGGTCATGAACCCGAAGTAGGAGCGCATGACCAGCAGACCGACGATCACGCCGATCAGGCCCAGTGGAATGGTGATCAGGATGATCGCCGGCCGCCGCAGGGAGTTGAACTGCCCTACCAGCAGCATGATGATGATCAGACCGGCGATCGGCAGCTTGGCGCTGATCGAGGCGTTCGCCTCCTCCGACGCCTCGTCCTCGCCGCCGATCTCGAACGAGTAGCCGAGAGGCCAAGAGGCGGCGTCTCGCTCGAGTAGCGGCACCAGGACCTGGTTGACGCCGATCGCGGTATAGCCGGGATCGAGATCGGTCGAGATGGTGACCGTGCGCAGACGGTCGCGGCGGCGGACGTTGGAAGGCTGCCACGCGATCTCGAGATCGGCGACCTGCTTGAGCGGCACCGAGCGGCCGGTCGACTGGGCGAAGACGTTGAGGCTGTCGAGCTTCTGCAGATCGAGCCGATCGGCGCCGACCGACCGCAGGGTGACGGGGATGATCTTGTCGCCCTCGCGGTACTCGGTGGTCGTGATGCCGGAGAGCAGGGTCTGCATCGACAGCGCGACGTCCTGGTGGGTCACTCCCGCCCTCTGCGCCCGCGCCTCGTTGATGCGCACGAGAAGCTTCTTGGAGCGCGCGCCCCAGTCGTCGGAGATATTCCGCGGACCGTCCACCTCTTGAAGCCGTCGTTTCACCTGGTCGACGAGCTCGAAGACCGTATCCGTATCGCGGCCGGAGATCCTGACCTCGATCGGGTCGCCGGCCGGTGGACCGAGCGGCAGCGGGTCGATCTGCGCCTTCAGGCCCGGGAAGCCCTTGCAGAACTCGCGCAGCTCGGCGACCGCGGTGTCGATGTACTCCCGCGACGAGGCGTTGACGACGAGGATGGCGTACTCGGGGCTCGCCTGCTCCGGCCCGTAGCTGAGAAAGAAGCGTGGAGCGCCCTCGCCGATGAAGGTCGCCCAGTTGGTGATTCCGTCGCTGCCGGCCGCCACCTCCTCGGCGCTGACCTTCAGGTTCTCAGTGAGGAAGCGCTCGACCTCGACCGCGACCTCCTCGGTCCGTGCCAGGGGGGTGCCGGTCGGCAGGCGCAGCTCGGCGGTGAGGGTGGCTCGCTCGTTGGGCGGGAAGAAGATGTTGGGCAGAAACTGGAAGAGCTGCATCGCGCCGAAGAACACGAGGAGCGTCACCGCCACGGCCAGCCACGGCCGGCGCACGGCTCCGATCAAGAGACCGCGGTAGCGCTCGTACCAGATCGAGGTGAAGCCCTCCTCGGTCTTCGGCTTGATCTTCAGGAACAGCACGCACAGCGCCGGGATGATCGTAATCGCCAACAGCCACGAACAGAGCAAGGTGATCGTCACGACCTGAAAGAGCGCCGCGGTGTACTCGCCGACCGCCGACTCCGCCAGGTAGATCGGCAGGAAGGCGGCCGCGGTGGTGAGCGACGAGACCAAGAGCGGGCCCTTCAGCTCCGAGGCCGCGTCGATCGCCGCCGCCTTGACTGGCTTGCCCTCCGCGGTCGCCACCATGATCGACTCGGACATCACGATCGCGTTGTCGACGAGCAGACCGAGGGCGATGATGAGCGATGCCAGCGACATGGTGTTGATGCCGACGTTGAAAAAGGACATCAACAGAAAGCTCATGATGATCGCCATCGGGATCAGGCTCGCGACGACGAGCCCGGTGCGCACTCCGAGGCTCACCAGCATGACGAGCATCACGATTCCCACCGCCTGCAGCAGGTTGCCGACGAAATCGTTGACCTTGGTCTCGACTTCCCCGGCTTGGAACTGGGTGAACTCGAACTCGATGCCGTGCGGGTAGCCTCGTTGGGCGCGCTCGATCGTCGCCGCGACCTCGTCGCCGAGCGCCAGGATGTTGCCCCCCTCACGAAGCGACACCGCCAGCGCCAGGCCCGGCTCGCCGCTCGCCCGCATCCTCCGGGTCGGAGGATCGACATAGCCGCGATAGACGTCGGCGACATCTTCGAGATAGACCAGTTGGCCACCGGGAAGAGGGATGATCGTGCGCTTCAGATCCTCGACCGACTCGAAGTTGCCCGATGGCTCGAGGACGATCTGCTCCTGATCGGTGCGCACCTCCCCGCCGGGGTTGATGATGTTGCGGCTCGCCAGAATCGAGCGCAGCTGCCCTGGTGAGAGACCCAGCTCGGCGAGCCGGGCGTTGTTGTACTCGACGAACACCCGTTCGTCCTGGGCGCCGTGAATGTCGACCTTCGCGACCTCGTCGATCAGCAGAAGATCGTCGCGGACCGCGTCCGCCACGACCTTGAGCTCGGCGTAGGAATAGCCATCGCCGGTCAAGTTGACGACCGTACCGAAGACGTCGCCGAACTCGTCGTTGACGGTGGGGCCGATCACGCCGTCGGGCAGCTCGCCGCGAGCGCGGTCGACCTTGCGCCGCAAGTCGTCCCAAATCGGTCGCATCTCCGTGTAGCGCTCCCGGATGTCGACCATCACCAATGACACGCCGTTTTTCGACTGGCTCGTGATGTGGTCGACCTGCGGCATCTCCTGGATCGCTTTCTCCAGCTTGTCGGTGACCAACTGCTCGACCCGATCGGGGCTCGCACCCGGGAAGTGGGTGATGATCATCGCCGTCCGAATCGTGAACCCCGGGTCCTCGGCGCGCGGCATCCCGTTGTAGGCGAGAATCCCGCTGAGCATCAAGACCGCCAAGACGACGAAGGTGACGCGGTTCTTCTCGATCGCGATCTGGGTCAGACTCACGAAGCGGTCCCCTGCACGAGCACTTCTTCGCCGTCGGTCAGCCGGCGAACGCCGGCCGTGACGATCCGCTCCCCATCCTGCAGCCCGCTCGCAATCTCGAGCCCCTCACCCGTCAGCTCGCCGACTTCGACACCGCGCCGCCGCGCCACGCCGCGCCCCTCGCCCGTCAACTCGAGGACGAAGACGAAACGCCCCTCGCGATCTTCCCCGACGGCCACCGCCGGTACGACGATCGCGCCCGCCTCCCCGGTACCGAACCGAAAAGAGACCTCCGCCGCCATCCCCGAGCGGATGCCGGGATCGGAATCGCTGAGCCGCGAGACCACCGGAAAGGTCGTCGCGGAACCGACGGCGGCCGCGCCCGCCTCGGTCACGGCACCGGTGAATCGCCGGTCGGGCAACGCGTCGAAGGTGACCTCGACAGCCTGCCCGAGCTCGACGTCGGCGATCAGAGCCTCCGGAAGCGCCACCTCCACTTCGATCTCGGCGCCCGCGGCAAGGAGAAAGAGCGACTTGCCTGCCTGAATGTTCTCGTTGACCTCGGCGGTGCTCGACGCGACGATCCCGGCGACTGGGGCACGCAGCTCGCAGTAGGAGAGTTGACGGCGGGCCTGCTCGAGACGCTTCTCGGCCGCCTGTACCTGAGCTTCGGCCGATTCCGCGTTGGCGCGTGCCCCGTCGAGCTCGCGACGGGACGCGTTGTTGTTCTCGTAGAGACCCCTCACCCGATCGTAGTCCGACTCGGCGTTGCGGCGCGCGGCTTCGGCCTGAGCCAATCCGGCGAGGGCCTCCTGAACCCGCAGCTCGTAGTCGGTGGGGTCGAGCCTGGCGAGGACCTGTCCGCGAGCGACTCGCTGGCCGACCACGACGGGCACTCGCTCGACGATGCCCGGCACTCGGAAGCTGAGGTCAGACTCGAGTCCGGCCTTGGCGACTCCGGCGAAGGTCCGCAGCCGGGAGTCGGCGGTGACGCGCACCTCCTCGTAGCGCACCGGCCGCAAGACAACCTGGGCCTCCGGTGGCTCGGCACAGCCGCCGACCCACGACACCGTCAATGACACCAGGATCGAGCGCACCGTAGCTTGCGAGCATTGGAACGAGCGTCGGTTCTTCATGGCTGGAGTCTCCCGCCCGCGCGAGGGCGGGCACTCTCTGACTGGAGGTAGGCTTCGAGGCGGGTGACGAACGCCTCCCGTTCTTCCTCGTCGTGGACGAGGTCGAGCGCGCTGGCCGAACGCCGCGCCTCCAGCAGATCGATCAGGCAGTCGTAGAGCGCGTTGGCCGCTAGCTCCTCGGCGTTGAGGCTCGCGGTCTGGGCGTCGAGCAGGTCGAGCAACGACGCCACTCCGCGAGCGTAGGCGTCCTCGACGAGCTCGAGATTGCGCCCCGCAGCCTCGGCGCCGCGATTCGACAGATCGATTCCGAGCCGCGAGGCGCGCGCCTGCTCGAGGGCCACCCGGATCGCCTGTTCGATCTTCTCTTCGGTCGACGACCTCAACAGCTGCAGCCGCTCGAGCTCGATCGCCGCCTGGGCGCGCTCGGCCGCCCGCGAGCCGCCGGAGAAGAGCGGCAGCGAGCCGGCCAGAGCGAAACTCCAGCTCGAGTCGTCGGCAGCCGTCGGCTGAGATCCGGCACCGCCCTTCGAGAGCAGCTCCTCGAGGGTTGCCTGGAGCGACACCGTCGGTGCCCAGAAAGCCCGGCGCGTCGACAGCTCGAAGCGATACTGAGCCGCGATCGCCGCGTCGATCGCCGCCAGATCGGGCGAGCGCGACAACCCCTCGCGCACCACGAACTGAGCGAAGGTGCGGTACCCCGCGGGAGTGCCGGCGTACTCGGCGAAGAGCTCCGCACCGGCCAGCAGGTCGCTCGCGTTCATGTCGATCTCCTCGGCGATGAACACGGACTCGAGATCGTGATGAAGGAGGCGGTTGATGGCGATCTCTGCACTCCGCCGGTCGGCTACCGCATCGATCAACGCCTTGCGCGCGCTGGCGATCTCGCTTTCCCAGCGCAGCACCTCACCGGCAGCGGCGACGCCGATCTCGCGCCGGATCTGCGACACCTCGAGGTTCGAGCGGGTCTGCTCCACGTTGTTGCGCTGCACTCGTTCCAGGGTCTTGGCCCGCATCAAGTTCAGGTAGGTGGTCGCCGCCTCGAGCATGAGGTCGAGTCGCAAGCTCTCGTACTCGTGCTCCCGGCGCTCTTGGAGGCTGCGCTGAACGGCGATATTGGCGTTGGCGCCCTCTGAAAAGAGCAGCTGCGACAACGTCGACGACAGCGTCGAAGCGCGTTCCGGCTGATTGCCGAACGCCGCCGTCGCGCGATCGTCGTCGATGGTCAGATAGGTAGACGAAAGCTCGAGCTGCGGCCGCAGGTTGGCGCGTGCCAACGCGACCTCCTCGGCGCTGGCCGTCACCGAACGGCGTTCGACGATCAGGTCGAGATTGAGCTCGAGCGCTTGCTTGACCACTGCGTCGAGGGTCAGCCTGTAAGCGCCCTCGAGATTCTCCGGATGCAAGACCTCGGCCTCGATCAGGGTCTCCCACCGCGGCGAGACATCGATCGCGCGGGCGGTCGCCATGTTGATGACCAGGCGGTCGTGAAGGGTGAACTCGACCGGGATCTCGCCGGCGTTCTCCCCCAGCAGGATCCGCTGGAGGTTGAGGGCGACCCGGCGCACCAGCTTGGGGAAAAACTCCGGGGAGCCGGCGGTGGCGAGCATCCCCTGCTCGACATCGGTGCCCCCGAGGCCCGAGAAGCTCGGCAGTCCCCTGGCGATGAAGCCGTCGATCAGCTTCCGGTACTCGGCCGCGGAGAACTGAAAGAGCGGCCAGGCATAGACCGCATCGATGTCCGGCGGCAGCGACGCGAGCAACTCGTCGGCCGACACTCCGGCGGCCACGTAGTCGAAGTCGATGCCGGTTCCCGCCAGCCCGATCCGGGTTCGCTCCTCGAGCTCCGGGATCGCTTCCAGCAGCGAAGCCTGGGTGAGGATTGCCACGTGGCGGAACGGCACGATCTCGAGAAAGTTCTGAACCTCCTGAGCGAGGTTGTCGGGGAGCGCGACGTAGTTCAGATTGTGCACGCCGCTCGCCCCGTCGACGAGCGGCAGCCCCTGCAGTGCCGGGTCGAGGATCACCGGGGCGATCACCGGCTTGGCAAGATCACCGAAGCAGCAAGCCGTATGCGACGCGAGAATGCCCCAGGCGATGACGAGATCGACTTCCGGATCGTCGAGCAGCCGCTCGACGTTGGCCCGGGCGGTGTCATGGCTCCAGTCACCGACGAGGTAATCGCTGTCCCCGAAGCGAACGTCGAACTCGCCCTCGGTGAGCGCAGTCACCTCGTCGATGGTGAGCTGGCGAACCGTCGAATTGAGCGCCCACGGGCCGTCGACGACTACGCCGATCCGCACGGTAGGCAGCTCGGCCGCCGCCATGCTCGCAGCGACGACGGAAAGCAACCCCGCGATCACCACTCGTCTTTTCATCTTTCTCCGCCCCCGACCGGCACGATCAGCCGGAGCGCAACCCTCTCCATGGATTGGCCTCGCTCGAGTTGAATCCTACCGTCGAATACGGCAACCCACCAGCCGCACCAAGCGGCTGGCACGGCGATCGGGCCGGCATCATTACCACTCCACCGACTGATTGCGGGCTAGCGCCCGTGGCCGGAGAGCAGCAGCCATAAGAAGAACGGTCCGCCCAGCAGCGCGGTGACCACCCCGACGGGAAGCTCGGCGGGCGCCAGCACCCGGCGGCCGATGAGGTCGCACAGAGCCAGGAAGGCTCCACCTCCGAGGACGCAGGCGGGGAGCAGCACCAGGTGGTCGTGCCCGAGCAACCGGCGCAGCACGTGCGGCACGATGAGACCGACGAAGCCGATCGGCCCCACGACCGCGACGAGGGCGCCGACCATCGCCGAGGCCGCCGCCAGCACCAGCCACCGCACCCGCGAGAGATCGACCCCCCGACTCGCCGCCACCTCTTCGCCGGTCAGCAGCAGGTTCAGATCCCAGCGCAGAAGCACGAGGAGGAGGAGTCCGAGAGCGACCCACGGGGCGAGCCAGAGGACTTCGCGATAGCCGACGACCGCCAGGCCACCCATCATCCAGCGCACCATCCGGAAGGTCTCCGTGAAGTCGGCCCGATATTGAAGGAAGAGGATCAGCGCCGAGCAGGAGAGAGACACCGCGATCCCCGAGAGCAGCAAGGTGGAGGTCGTGAACCGGCGGCGTGAGGCGAGGCCGAGGATCAGCAGCGATACCGCCCCCGCCCCGGCAAAGCTCGCCACCCCGACGACGGAGAAACCGGCGAGCGTCGCCCCAGCGCCCAACTGGATGGCGATGACCGCACCGAGCGCTGCGCCCGAGGCGACGCCGAGGGTATAGGGCTCGGCGAGGGGATTGCGAAAGAGGGTCTGGAAAGCGAGGCCGGCGGCGGCGAGCGCCCCCCCTGCCAGCAGCGCCAGCAACACTCTCGGCACTCGGATGTGCCAGAAGATGACGTAGCCGGTCGTACCCGGCTCGAGCAGCTCCCGCCAGCCGAGGGTGTGCTCACCCACCGCCGGCGCCCCAGCGAGGACCGCCAGCCAGACGACGGCGATGAGGGCGACCCCTCGCCCGTCTGCACTCAAGCGGACTCCTCGGAATCGAGCTCGAGCACCGGCAGCACCTCGCCGCCGTCGCGCCACACTCGGAAGGGGGCGTCGAACAGGTCGCCGAGCACCTCCGGAGTGAGTACTTGAGCAGGAGTCCCTTCCGCCACCAGCGCCCCCTCGCGCATCGCCACCAGCCGATCGCACAGCCGCGCCGCGAACCGCAGATCGTGCGTCGCCACCACCAGCGTGTGGCGGCCCTTGCGCCCGAGGGCGAGTAGCAGCTCGGCCACCCGGCGGCGGTTGCCGGCGTCGAGATGGGTCGTCGGCTCGTCGAGAAGCAGGATCGGACTGCGTTGGGCGAGGGCGGCGGCGACGTAAGCGGACTGACGCTCGCCACCCGACAGCTCGGTCAGCCGGCGCTTCAGAAGAGACTCGATCCCGACCTCGTGCGCCGCCTGGCGAACGGCCGCGAAGTCTCCGGCGGCGGGCGCCAGCTGCCGGGCCGAAAGGTAGGGGTAGCGGGCCGAGAGCATCAGTTGGTGAACGTCGAGCGGCACCTGCACGGGGCTGAGCTGCGGAACGTAGGCGACGCGACGCGCGCGGGCCTTGGACGACCAACTGGCGAGCGGGCGACCATCGAGCAACACCTCTCCGGTGCTCGGGCCCTCGAGCCCGGCCAGCAACCGCAGCAGGCTGGTCTTGCCCGCTCCGTTGGGACCGAGCAGACCCAAGCACTCTCCCTCCCTGACCGTGAGGTCGACGCGGTCGACGATCCTTCGATCGCCAATCACCCAGCCCGCCTTCCGGGCCTCGAGCAGTTTCATGACCGCCGCGAGATACAGCGCTCGAGAGCCCGCCGGAGCTCGATGAGTACCTCCGGTAGCCGCGGACCGGGGATCATCATCTTCTCGCCGGCGACGATCTCGATGCAGCGCGGGCTGGCGCTGGTGAGACCGGCGAGCTGTGACCAGTCCGCCGTCAACGCCGCCGCCCGGCTTTCCGGCACCTCGAGCGGCTGGATCTCGAGTACTGCATCGGGCCGGCGGGCGAGGATCTCCTCGATCCCGATCTGCGGATAACGGGTATCGACATCGCCGAACACGTTGCGAGCGCCGATCTTGCCCAGAAGCTGATGGTAGAAGGTGCCCGGTCCGGCGACGAGCAGATCGCCCAGCCGCTGGGGCTCGCGCCCGATGACCATCGCCACCCGAAGCGACTCGGCCAGCACCTCGGGTGCCAGATCTTGTCGCCATTGGCGCAGAAAAGCCTCGCCCCGCTCCACGACCCCGCAAGCCTCGGCGATCGTCTCGATGGCAAGCTCGACGTCGCCCAGCGTTTCGCTCGGTACCGTCATCACTTCGATGCCGACGCTCTCGAGTCGCGCTCGCAGCGATTCCTCACTCGTCAAGAGAATCGCCAGATCGGGCCCGAGACCCACGATGCGCTCGAAGTCGGGATTGAACAGGCCGCCCAGCCTGGGCTTGCCGGCGAGCTCCGGTGGCCAATTGACGTAGTCGCCGACTCCGACGATCTTGTCTCCGAGCTCGAGAGCGTGCAACACCTCTGCAACGCTCGGAGCCATGGTGATGATGCGCTCCGGGGTGTCGGCCGTAGCCGTTGCCGGCGTTGGCAACCCCGGATCGCCTCCGCGACAGCCGACCGCCAGGGTCGCCGCCAGCAAAAGCAGACTCGTCGGTCGTCGCAACATCGCCTTCCCTCCGCTCCGATCAGAAGCCGAGGCTCACGCCTCCGATCAGCTTGATTCCCGGCGCCGGAAAGCCTAGCGCTTCCGAGTAGGCCTCATCCGTCAGATTCTCCACTCTCGCATAGGGCGCCCATCGCGGCCACCCCCGGTAGCGAGCCGCCACGTCGAGGCGCTCGTAGCTGGCGTTGTCTCGACGGATGAACGCGATCGGGTCGATGTCGGCACGCTTCCCGGTATAGAGCACGGTGCCGCTGAGCACCCAGTCGCGCGGTCGCCAGCTGACGACCACCGACCCCCGCCAGCTTGGGCGCCGCAAGAGGGCCAACCCAGTGTCGAGATTCTCGGTATGGAGGTAGGTGGCGTTGGCCCTGAGCTCGGTGGTCGATCCGTGCACGGTCAGGCCGACCTCGACCCCTTCGGTTCGGGCGCGGCCGATGTTGACGGTGAAGAACTCGAGAAGGTCGAAGTCGATCAGATCCTCGAGCTCGGTGTAAAAGGCGACCACCGTCCCGTCGACCTTCGTGCCGCTGAAGACCCAACCGAGCTCCAGGCTCTCGCTGCGCTCCGGCTCGAGCGTAGGGTTGCCGGTGAGCGGGAAGAACAGCTCACCGATCGACGGCGCTCGGAACCCCTCCGCCACCGCGAGATGCAGCCGGTGCCGCCCGCTGACAGCGACACCAAGCCCGAGGCGGGGAGTCACGGCGCTGCCAAAGGCATCGTGGTCATCGGCGCGCAGTCCGAGGTCGAGCCGCCAGCGACCAGCGGTGAAGAACAGCTGGCTGAAGATCGCCTGGGTGGTCTGACGCTCGCCGTCGAGGCCGACGCCAAAAGTCGACGCGCTGTCGACTTCCTGCCTCTCGTACTCGCTTCCGGCGGCGATCCACAGCTCCTCGCCCAATCGGCGGGTGACGACCACCCGCGCCCGTTCGGACGTGGACCGGTCCTCGGATGCGGTGAAGCCGAAGGCGTCGTCCGGATCCTCGAAGGTGCTCTCGAGCGATACCTTGGACAGCTGGCCGGCGATCTTCCAATCGCCCCTCTCGACCGCGAACGGAATCGCGGCTTCCGACTCGGTCCAGCTGGTCCGCCGGTTCGGACTCCGCTGTCCGCCGGCAAAAGGAATGCCGAGCTCCGATTCGTTGGCTCTCACCGTCAGACCGACTTCGACTCCGCTGCCCACCGCCCAGCGAGCGCTAGCCATGGCGTCGTCACTGTCGTAGAAGTCGTTCTCCACCTCGCCGTCGCCGCGCCGGGAATGGGCAGCGAAGTCGAAGCCAAACCGCTCGCGCTCGACTCGTCCGACCAACGCAGCCCGCCCATAACCGTTCTCGCCCGCCTCGATCGAGAGCGAATTGGCAACGGCGCCGGTCAGAACCTGGACCACGCCGCCGACCGCGTCGCTGCCGTAGAGCGCACTGAAAGGACCGCGAATGACCTCGACTCGCTCCACCCCGTCGGTCGGCAGCAGACCCCAGTCGAAGCCGCCGAAGAAAGGGTCGTTGAGCTCGAGGCCGTTCCACAGGACGAGAGTTTGGTCCGACTCGGTGCCCCGGGTGAAGAGTGAGGTGACCTTGCCTGCCGTACCCGACCGGACGATGTCGAGTCCGGGCACCGTGCGCAGCAGGTCGGCGATGCTCGTCGCCTGCCGAGCTTCGATCTCGTCCCGCTCGATGACCTGGGCCGAGACCGGCAGGAGATCGGCCGACTCCTCGGTCAACGCGGCGGTCACGAGGACCGATTCCGTGATCGTGGGTTTGTCTTCTCTCTCGGCGTCCGCCTGGTCGGCGGCAAGAGCCGGCATCGCTCCCCCGAGGAGCGCCAGCCACAGCAAGCTTCGGCGCATTGTCCGCTCCGTCCGTGGATCGACGCCCCGCCTGCGAGGCGGATCGTGGACGGCATGATGGCGCGCCCGGACCCCGCACCCCGCGGGACTCCCCATCCGGAACCGGCTACTGGAGCGCCGGAGGCGGGCTGGGGCGTCGGACGTCGGGGTCGGTCTCCTGGCTTCCGGGTCTTCCTCTGCCGGGCCTTCCCACGCGGTGAACGGCGGTTGCCATCCAGCCGCGCAGTGGTGATCCCGGTTTCGTCGCCGGTTACAGTGGCGGGGGCCGCGCCGGTATTCCACCGGCTTCCCAGGCAGCACGCTAGCTGCCGTACCCCAACGTCGGGTTATCAAAGAAGGGCTGCCTTCGAGCTCAGGGCCTCCCTGTGTCCGCTCGCGCAGACTATCCGATTCAGCGGCTCCAGGGGACTACTGCTCGCCGGGCGGCCCGGTCGCGGCCGGCCTCGACGGCTGTCCCACTGCCACGCCGGCGGCGAACCCCGGTGCCGGGCGGGAGCTGGCGCCGATGCCGAAGCTCGACGGGAAGCCCGCCTGACCGGCTCGATCGGTGTTCACGAACTGGTCGACGGTCGCGTTGCCCTGCTGACCGTCCCTCTGCTGGAGATACTGGAGGAGTCGCGTCGACGGATCGGTCGCCGTCTCTTCCGCGGTCGCACTCTCGTTCGGTGCAAAACCGAGGCTGATCGTCGTGGTGTCGATCACCAAGCCGTAACCGCGCACCTCGAGATCGACCTCGACGCCGGCCACCCGCTCGACGGGAAACGAGATCCAATTCCCCGTCGACGTCAACAGGATCGCCTTGTCTCCGTCCGGGTAGGAGAGCTTCGGCCGGTAGCGCGTTTCGAACGTCGCTCCGTTGTCGAGGGTGAGAGTATAGATCTCGGCGGCGGCGAGAGCCGGAAGGGCCACGGCGAGAGCTGCAAGCACGAACGCGATCCGTTTCATGGCGTTTTTCTCCGTTCGAATCGAGGTTTCGACGGGCGACCTGCCGACTCACGGCCTGACGCAACTACGCACTATAACACCACTTTTTCGGCCTGCAGCTGTCGAAAACTCCACTTCGGCCCGGCGAGCGCCGCTCACGCTTTGGCCTGTTCGCGCGTAAAGACGAGCCGATCCTCCTCGGAGAGATCGGGCCGGTACTCGTAGCCTTCGTCCGAGAACTCCTTGAGCCGTTCCGGGTCTTCAACCCGATTCCGGACCTGGAAGCGGGCCATGAGACCGCGCGCCCGCTTGGCCTTGAAGCTGATCGTCTTGGGCTGCCCGTCGCGAACCTCCTGGAAAACGGCAGTGACCAGTCGCGGTTCGAGCCTCCTCGCCGGCACCGCCTTGAAGTACTCGTTCGATGCGAGATTGAGCACCGCCGCCACCGGCCGCTCGGCATGCTCGGCGTTGAGACTGTCGACGAGCCGGTCTTTCCAAAACTCGTAGAGGTTCTTGCCACGGCTGTTCGCCAACCTAGTCCCCATCTCGAGCCTGTAGGGTTGGATCAGATCGAGGGGGCGCAGCACTCCGTAGAGCCCGGAGAGGATCCGCAGATGGTCTTGGGCGTAGCGCAGCTGCGGTTTGGTGAGAGTCGCGGCCTCGAGCCCCTTGTAGACGTCGCCTTGGAAGGCGAGCAGACACGGCTTGGCAGTGCCGTCGGTGAACGGCCAGGTCATCTGTTGGAACCGCTCGCGATTGAGCTCGGCGAGCGGTTCGCTCAGATTCATCAGCTCGCGAAGCCTCCGCACGCTGAGCTTTTTACAGCGCTTCATCAACATCTCGGTGTCGTGCGCGAAGCGCGGCACGCTGGTGGGCAGGCTCTTGCCGCCGGGCGAGAAATCGAGTGACTTGGCGGGGGAAAGGAGCGTCAGCACGGAAGAGTTCTCCTCGAAAGTTGAGGCGGCAGGCTACCAGAGGTACGACCCACTAGAATGATCTCTCCACGATTCTCGGAGGAGCTATGAAGCGGATCCCAAAGATGGTTCTCGCGATCACCCTCACCTGGCTCGGCGCGGGCGGTGAGCCTGCCCTCGCCGACCCGTGCGCCGGCCCCGGCGATCGAGCGGCCGTCTGCACCGTTCAAGCCGTGGGCGCCGTCGGCGGCGGCCGGCCCCAACCGATCGATATCAACTCGCCGATCCTCGTGCCGGTCGGCGAAGTTCTGAACCTCGAGCTCGAGGCCTTCGATCAGTTCCGCCGCCCCTTTCCGGCCGATCGATTGGTCTACGGCTACGAAGTCGAACGCTGCTCGGACTCACTGTCGGTCGAGCAGCGCCAGGTCGGTCGGTTCCAGATCGAGGCCGGCGCTCGCCGCGGTGACTGTCGCCTCTGGATCTGGATTCCCGGCGATCTCAATTTCGAGTGGGCGATGGTGATCCGGATCGAGGGCCGCGATCGCACCGGCTACGACCGTTCCGAGGCCGAGTTCCTCGCCGGCCGCCTCTATCGCGCGCTCCTCGACCGCGAGGCGGATCCCGGCGGTCTGGCCGAGACCGTGGCGTCGATCCAGCGCGGCGACCTCTCCCAGCGGATCCTCTCCATAGTGCAGAGTCCCGAGTTCGACAACAAGACCAAGGGGAGAGACCCGAACGCGATCCTCGAGCGACTCTACCGCGGACTCTTCGATCGCGAGCCGGACCGCTCCGGAACCGCCGCCTTCCTTGGCGAGCTCCGCGCCGGGCGGTTGGTTCCGGTCGTCCTCGAGCTCGTCAACTCCGAGGAGTTCGAAACCAAGCTCATCGCCCGCGACTAGCAGAGCCACGAGGAGAGATCCCATGAGTCCCATCCATTCAGGCCCGCCGGCGAACCATCGGCGCCTCTCGCTGGCGCTTCTGACCGCTGCCCTCCTTCTCGGGGTCCCCGTCCCGGCCACCTCGTCGGCAGTCCCGCAAGCCCAATCCGAGGAGGAGATCGAAGAGGAAGAGGAGCCGGTGACGCCCGCTCCGCCCCGACCCCAAGACGAAGGGGAAGGACCGTTCGAGCGGCTGATCATCCGCGGTGTCACCCTGATCGATGGAACCGGCTCGCCACCGATCGGGCCGGTCGATATCGTGGTCGAAGGCAACACCATCAGCGAGATCGAGGTGGTCGGCACCCCCGGCGTCGGCTTCGAGGAGGACAAGCGACCGACCGAGGCGACGCGCGAGATCGACGCCGAAGGGTGGTTCGCTATGCCCGGCATCGTCGACCTCCACGTCCACACCGGAGGCGTGCCTAAGGCGCCAGAGGCGGAATACGTCTATAAGCTGTGGCTGGCTCACGGCATCACCACCGTGCGCGGCGTGCCCAGCGGCCCGCTGGAATGGTCGATCTCCGAGCGCGACCGGAGCGCCCGTAACGAGATTACCGCTCCGCGGATCGTCGTCTACCAGCGACCAGGCAACGGCGAAGAGTGGGAGGACCTCGAGATTCTGACTGCAGAAGACGCCCGTGAGTGGGTCCGCTACGCCAAGAAGAAGGGAGTGGAGGGTTTGAAGCTCGGCGCCTACCCGCCCGAGATCATGGCGGCGCTGCTCGACGAGGCGGGCCGGCTCGGGATGGGCTCGACGGCCCACCTCGCGCAGATGGGCGTCGCTCAGATGAACGCCATCGACGCGGCGCGTCTCGGGCTCGGCAGCACGACTCACTTCTACGGGCTGTTCGAGTCGCTCTACAAGGATCACGACGTGCAGCCGTGGCCGGCCGACATGAACTACCTCGACGAGCAGCACCGCTTCGGCCAGGTCGCCCGTCAGTGGAGCTTGATCCACCCTCGCGGCAGCGAGCCGTGGAACGACTTGATCGAGGAGTTCCTCGAGCTCGACTTCTACCTCAACCCGACGATGACCATCTACTCGGCCGGCCGCGATGTGATGCGAGCGCGCAACGCCGACTGGCACGAGAGCTACACCCTCCCCACTCTCCAGCAGTTCTTCGACCCCAGCCGCGAGGATCACGGTTCCTACTGGTACGACTGGACGAGCTGGGACGAGGTCGCCTGGCGCAACTTCTACCGGGTGTGGATGAGCTTCCTCAACGACTTCAAGAATCGGGGCGGCAAGGTGACCGTCGGCTCCGACTCCGGTTTCATCTACCAGACCTACGGGTTCGGCACGATCCTCGAGCTCGAGATGCTGCAGGAGGCCGGCTTCCACCCCCTCGAGGTGATCCGAGCGGCGACCATGCACGGCGCCATGGAGCTCAATAAGGCAAATGGAGAACCGATCGATCGCGGCGTCGTCCGCGAGGGCCTGCTCGCCGATCTAGTGTTGCTCGAGGAGAGCCCGATCCACAACTTGAAGACCCTCTACGGCACCGGCGCGGTGCGGCTCGACGATGCCGGGAAACCCGAGCGCGTCGGGGGTGTGCGCTACACGATCAAGGACGGCGTCGTCTACGACGCCAAGGCGCTCCTGGCGGACGTGGCGGGGATGGCCGCGGCCCAGGCGGAGAGTCCGACCAGCCCGCCGGAGTAGAGCCTGCATTCCTCGACCCGTTTCGGCTTCAGGGACGGGCAGGCAGGCTAGCGGAAGTCCTCCTTGCGCAGCCCGAGCTCGCGCATTCGCGAGTAAAGAGTCCGTTCGCTGATTGCCGCTGCCTTGGCGGTCGCCGCGATGCGGCCGCGGTGGCTGCTCAACAGGCGGGAGAGATAGACTCGGTCGAAGTCGGCGAGGACCCGACTCCGAGCCTCGCCCAGCGGCAGCGCCAGTTTGTTCCGGGAAGGTGCCCTCGTCTCCTCGGCCAGCGCCGACGGCGAGCTGGTCAGTGCCTCGGGCAGATCCCCGACCTCGATTCGATCGCTCTCGCAAAGCAAGATCGCCCGCTCCATGACATTGATGAGCTCGCGGACGTTGCCGGGCCAGGCGTAGCCGACGAGCACTTCCCTTGCGGCGTCCGAGACGGCGCGGATCTCGAGCCGACCGAGCTGTCGGCGGAAGCGCTCGAGGAGATGCTCGACCAGCGTCGGGATGTCCTCCCGCCGATGCCTCAGTGCCGGCATCGTCAAGGTCATGACGCTCAGCCGGTAGAAGAGATCGCGCCGGAATCTCCCCCCCGCCATCGCCTGCTCGAGATCCTGGTTGGTGGCGGCGATGATCCGGGCGTCCACGCTCACCGGCGTTTCGCCACCCAGCCGTTGGACGGTGCCTTCTTGAAGCGCTCGCAGGAGCTTGGCCTGGAGGCGCACCTCCATGTCCCCGATCTCGTCAAGAAACAGCGTCCCCTGGTGGGCGAGCTCGAAGCATCCGCGGCGGGCTCGCACGGCGCCGGTGAAAGCCCCTTTCTCGTGCCCGAAGAGCTCGCTCTCGAGCAGGCCTTCGGGCACCGCGGCGCAGTTGACGGCGATGAACGCCTCGGCGGCGCGCGGGCTGTCACCGTGAATCGCGCGCGCCAGCCACTCCTTGCCGCACCCGGTCTCTCCCAGAACCAGCAGCGACGGAGAGAACGCCATGCCGACCAGTGCGACTCCGCTTGTCGCGGCGGCGAGGCGGAGGCTGGTTGCAAAGCCGAGCCTTTGGGCCAATCGCCCCAGTGGGGCCGAGGCCACGGCCGAGATGGCGAAGTAGGAGGCGACGGCGAGCCCCA
>CALZKB010000057.1 GCA_945787575.1 Thermoanaerobaculia bacterium
CCGGCTTACCCTGATCACCCTGCGGGCCTGGCTTGCCCTGCTCACCCTGACCGCCTGGCTTACCCTGATCACCCTGGGGACCGATCTTGCCCTGCTCACCCTGACCGCCCGGCTTACCCTGGTCACCCTGGGGACCGATCTTGCCCTGGTCACCCTGCGGACCCGGCTTGCCCTGCTCACCCTGACCGCCTGGCTTACCTTGCGGACCCTGGGGACCGCTGTCGCCCGCGGGACCCGGCTTACCCTGGTCACCCTGCGGGCCCGGCTTGCCCTGCTCACCCTGACCGCCTGGCTTACCCTGGTCACCCTGGGGACCGATCTTGCCCTGGTCACCCTGGGGGCCCGGATCGCCGGTGTCGCCCTGCGGACCCATCTTGCCCTGCGGACCTTGATCGCCAGGAACAGCACAAATCGTCAGATCGTAGTCCTTGAGGCAGATACCGCCGTCGCCGGTGCACTCGATGTTGTTGTAGGCGTCGAGAAGATCCTTGATGTGGATCATCTCCACCCGGTCCGAGCCCTGAGGATCAGTGCCCGGCGGATGAAGCGCGAGGAGCTCGTCAGCCTCTTCGACCACGGGCTCAATCACCGGATCAGATCCCGCTGCCAGGTTGAGCTTCGTGGCGGTGAGATGCTTGGCCAGCTTCAGTGACGCGTCGTCGTTAGAATCGTCGTACTCGAGAAAAGCCAGGAGCTCGTCAAAGTTGTAGACCACGCCCCCGAGCTCGAGTGAGTCCACCGGCCAAGCCGCCGGATGGTTCTTCCAGTACCCCGGAGTGCGGGGACAGAAGCCTCCGTCCTGGCCCACGCCGCATGAGCAGTCGCCGTCGGCGGCGGTGCACCGGTGCGTAAGCAGATAGTCACCACACGGGATCGGAAAAGGCAGGTCGACCACGACACAGGTGATGCCGTTCGGGTCGAGCGGTGGTGGCGGGCTCACGGAGCACGCGCTCTGGTCCAACGAGACGACCAAAGGCTCGATCTGGGTACCCAGAAAAAACACAGCGGGGTCACTGAACCCTGTGCCATAGACCACCAGCTGTGTGGGCACTCCATCGACCAACACTTGTTGAACTTCAAAGATCACTGAGGAAGAGCCGATCGACGCCTCCACCATGCTGACGCCTGCCAGACCGAAAACGCCGAGCAGCAACCAGATTCTTAGATTGTTTCTGGCCATCTCAACCTCCTACCTAGGCTGTTCTTCAATCATCGACGGTACTTTCGAGCGAATAGGGTAATCGCACAGGCTCGGGATCACCGACCCGACGCCCTGCAAAAAGGGGTGCCGTCACTGTCCGACGTTGGAGACCTCCGCCATCGCTGAAGTCGCAAGGACTCCTCCGAGACACTCCCTCCCCAGATCCAGTTCATACAGACTTAATCCTTCCGCTCCTGCGCCAAGAATGTCAATCAGCAAGAACCCGATTCTCGAGGTCGGAATGGATGATTTTCTACTTCACAATAGCCTGATCCGATCGCACAGATGGCCAGCTCGTTCCCATCCGGCCGCCCTGTCAGCTCGGTATCGGTGAGCCCGGCCGCGAGCCGCTCGATCGCCAGGGCCGGCGCTCCCGGATCGACGGCTGCTTTCGAGAGCTGGCCGCTTCCCGGCGCCTCGGCGAGGCAGTACTGCTCCGACTGCCAGGGCCTCACCCCGGCCAGGCAGTGGACCTTCCTGATCAAGGGAGGCGCTTGGCCATCTCCCGTACGCGGCGGCTGTCCCGTGAGGCTTCCTCGGAGGTCGCCAGATACCCGATCAGACTCGCCGCGTTTCGGGCGCGCTGCAACCCCCGCAATCAGGTTTGGTCGTCTTCCAAGTGCGTAAGTCTGGCACAATGACCAACTTCGAAGAGCAAGAGGGGCAGCTCGTGGACTTAAATCAGAACGGTGACGTGGCCATTCGCAATCGCAAAGATCTTCTCTTCTTGTGGCCTTGATGACTGATACGGCGCTGGCCGGGTCCGTACCAGCGGCCGACCCGCGTCACGCGGCACCTAGGATTCGTCTATAGCGGGCCCCTGTCGATGACGAGCTGGGTCAAGACGGCGCTAACGAGTCGCTGGCTGCAGGTTGCGGCGTTGCTGGCGCTGATCGTCGCCGTCTACGCCAACGTCTATCACAACGCCTATCAGCTGGACGACAGCTATCGAGTCCGCGACAACCCCCACATCCGCAAGGTGCTTCCGATGTCCCGGTTCTTCGAAGACCCGGACACGATGGCGACTTTGCCTCGGCTGGTTCAGTATCGACCGCTCTTGCCACTCAGCCTGGCGATCAACCGAGCTATCAGCGGGCCGAGCCTGGCCGGTTATCACATCGGTAACGTTCTGCTGCACGCGGCGGTCGTGGTCCTGGTGTATCTGCTGCTGCTGGAGCTCTTGACCCACTGGAGCAGGGTTCGGAGTGTGCAGGACCGCGCTGGACCCATGGCGTTCTTCGCCAGCGCCATCTTTGCCATCCATCCGATCGCTGGGATCCCGGTCAACTACATCAGCGCCCGGGACCTGCAGTTGATGGCGGTGTTCTTCTTGGGGTTCGTCCTGATCTGGGTGCGGATGCAGCGCCGCGGTAACACTGTCCATGGCTGGGTGTCGGCGCTGCTACTGCTTTTCTTGTCTCTACTCGCGAAGGAGAACGGCGTGGCGGCGCCGGCCCTGATGATCGCGTTCTCGGCGACCTGCTGCGGGCGTTCGCTGCGGTCGCGGCAAACCTGGCTGCCTGCTTTTGGGGTGGCGGCATTCGCCGGGCTGTATCTGGCGTTCGTGCGAATCGTGGTTGGGTTTTCGGGCTTCGCCAACGTCGTGGGCCGGGGCCAGGGCGGTCCCTTGGGCTATCTCTGGACTCAGCTGAAGGTGCACCTCTTCGAGTACCTGCCGCTGGTGGCATGGCCCCTGCCCGTGCGGCAAGCGCCCCACGTAGAGCCAGTCGTGAGCTGGTTCGACCCCGCCGCGATCGCAGGAGCGGTGTTCCTCATCGGGACGCTGTACCTAGCCTGGCGACTGCGGCAGAGGCAGCCCTTGGTGGCGATGGCGATCCTGTCCTGGTGGATTCTCCTGGCGCTCACCTCTTCGATGATCCCAATGATCGCTGTATCGGTGCACTACCGACCGTACCTGTCGCTGGTGTTCGCGAGCTTGCTGGTGGCCATGGCGCTCTGGCACTGGCTACCCGCGCGATGGCTGGCGCCGATGGCAGGGCTGTTGCTAGTGCTGCTGGCGGTCGCCTCCTGGCGCCACAACGCGACCTGGGCCGACGACAAGCTGCTCTTTGATCACAGCGTGCGCTACGGCGGCGCACCCTTAGCCCACCTCAACCTCGGCGTCGCTTGGATGGGTGTAGACAACCGCCGCGCCAGAGCTCACTTCGAGGACGCGCTGGAGATGAACCCGGCGTACGTCCTCGCCCGGCTCAACCTGGGTATCACCCGGGTCCGACTGGGCGACGTGGACGAGGGCCTCGCGCTAATGGAGGAGGCGATCCGCCAGGACCCCAAGCGTGCCCAGAGTCATCATTGGTATGCGGTGCTGCTCAACGAGGTGGGTCGCACCGAGCACGCCGCGTTGGCGAGCGCCACCGCGGCCGCCTTGCGCCCCGACGAGATCCGCTACCGCTACCGCGCCGCCCTCGATCAACAGGCGGTCGAAGACTTCGAAAAGAGCCTCGACGGCTGGTTCAACCTGGGCTGGGCCTACTTCGACCTCGGCCGTTGCGAGGACGCCATCTACGCCTTCGAGCAGAGTCTGCGACTGCGGCCAGAGCATGCTGAAACCAAGGCCAAGATCGCCGAGTGCCGACTCGGACATTAGCTTGGACCAGGCTACAGAGTCTCACTCGTGTTTTCGCGCCGCCGGCGTCCAAGGTCCTGGGCGAGCTCGGCGGCCGCCTGGGAGCGGACCGGCGCGAAGTGCGGCTCCGCGGCGAGGTGGCCCTGTCGAGATCTCTACCGGCGCACGTGTTCGTCCAGCTCCCCGTTCGGGCTTCGGAGAGGTCCTCTCCGGCTGTCATGACGGAGGAAGGACTAGGCCACGGATCGGGGTCCCGGCCCCGAATCTTCTGGTATAAAAGATCTTGTGTTGTGTGTGGGATTGCGCAGCCACGGAAGGTGACAGGTTCTCGAGGCAGGGTCGCCATGGTGACGTTGTGCCTCGTCCGGTCGCTGGTCCTCGGAGCGACGCTTGCGGGCCTGGCCGGTTGCCAAACCCCGACAGCGCCAACTGAGCCCCCCGGTCCTCGCCTGGTGATGCAGCGCTACGTGGAGCGGCTGCAACTGAACGGCTCGCTCGATCTCGAGGACCCCGACTGGAGGGCCAGGCTGCCGCCTCCCCCCGGTACGTCCTTCGACGAGCGGCGGGACTACTCATGGGTGGTCAACACGAGCCTGGGTAGCTTCACCGTGCGCCTCTTCTCCGATGTCGCTCCACGCCATGTAGCCAACATCGTCTACATGTCCGAGCTCGGCTACTACGAGGGGCTCTACTTCCATCATGTCGAGTCGGAACTGATGGTGTATGGGGGTGGTCTTCGGCCCGATCGGGAGAGTGATCCGGGGACCGTCTACACCGTCGGCGAGACGCCGTTGAAGGAGGTGGGCTTCGACCGGCCGGGTCGGGTGGCGATGGTCCGTCGCGACGGTGGCTCGCTCGGCGGTCGGTTCCTCGTGACCCTCGAGGAGACAACCTGGCTGGATGGGGATCACGCTGTCATCGGGCAGGTTGTGGAGGGCCTCGACACGGTCCGCCGTCTCGGGCGGAGCGTCGAGCAGGGTGAGCCAGAGGCGGCTCGCATCGACAGTACGCGGATCCTGGTCACTCCGAGCACGCTCGAGCAGGTGCGGCTTCACATCGCCCGTCTCAGCGGCATGGGCCTCCTGGATCGGAGCCGGGAGGACTGGCGCTCGGTGCTGCTGCCGGATCCTCCGAGGCTCAAGCCGGCGGTGGGCAAGTCTTTCACCTGGCACATCGAAACCAGCGAGGGTCCAATGGAGGTCCTTCTCTTTGCCGAAGAGGCGCCGCGGCACGTGGTCAATGTCCTGTACCTCTCCGAGCTGGGCTACTACGACGGGCTTTTCTTCCACCGGGTGATCCCCGGCTTCATGGCCCAAGGGGGTGGGATGGCTTGGAAGCGGGGTGGGGCAGCTCCTGGCTACGCCTTCCTGCAGGAGCGGTCGGTGAGTCACGACCGACCGTACCGGGTCGCCATGGTCGCCGACAGCGTCTGGCTGTCCGTTGGAGGCCAATTCTTCGTGACCTACGCGGCCACCCCGTGGCTCGATGAGCTCAATACAGTTTTCGGCCAGGTCGTGGCGGGGTCTCGGACGCTGCGCCGGATCGAGACCTACGGCAGCCCCTCGGGCGCCACGTCGCGTCCTGTCACCATCGTCAGCACCCGGGTAGACGAGTCGAATGCCGGGAGCCGCTCTCTCCTGGAGGGCCCGGGAGGGGAGCTCCCGTGACCGCGCCTCGTCCTCCTGAGCACTCGCCAGATCGGCGACACTGGGCCGCGCTCTCCTTGGTGCTCCTCCTGGCGGCTGCGCTGCGGCTGAGCGGTCTCGGCTCGGTCGGCTTCTGGTACGACGAGTGCATTACGGCCTACCGCGCCACGCTGGGGACCGGCGAGCTCCTCGCCATCCTACGCCCCATCGGGCAGGCGCCTCTGTTCATCCTGCTCGAGAAGCTCGTCCACCACACCCTCGGCAACGAGGAGTGGAAGCTGCTCCTGCTGCCTGCGCTCTTCGGGACCGCCAGCGTCGCGCTCGGCTACCACCTGGGACGGAAGTGGATAGGCCCGCGTGCCGGCCTGGCGACGGCTTTCCTGCTGGCCGTGAGCCCTCTTCATCTGCACTACAGTCGCGAGGCCAGGTCCTACAGCCTGCTCGCCCTGCTCCTCATGCTCTCCCTCTGGTGCGTCGACCGCGTGGTCAGGCAGCCGCGACCGCGCTCGGTAGCGCTCGCCGCGCTCGCCTTTTCCGCCGTGGCCTACACCCACGGCGTGGGGGCGGTCTACCTCGCGCCGCTGGTCGCCATCGCCATGCTCCAGGTAGCGCTGCGACGCCGCTGGCGGAGCCTGGTGGGGCTGGCCGCGGCGGTTGCCCTGGCCGTGGTGACCTTCCTGCCCTGGCTGCCCGACTACGCCCACCAGGTGGCAACCATCGACGAGCCCTACTATTGGGCACAGTGGCACTGGGACGAGGTCTTCCCCTGGCAGGTGCCGTATTCGCTGGCCGCCCTCAGCCACGGGAGCGGCCCGCCGGTGACCAACATGGTCACCTCCACGCCCTGGACGGCATGGCTCGCCGCCGGGCTATCGACTCTCCTCGCCCTGGTCGGGTTGCTTCGGCGCGCCGTCTGGAGGCGGCCCGAGATGACACCACTGCTGTTGGCCGGGGGGGTGCTCTCCCTTCTACTGCTCTTCGCCGGCGCCTGGCTCAAGGCGCCCGTGTACGTGGTCGGCCGGACCGACAGCGCTGCGCTGCCGTTCCTCGTCCTGCTGGCCGCCTCCGGCATTCAGGCGCTGCCTCGCCGACTGGCCTGGGCCCCGCCTCTCCTGCTCGGCGCTCTCGCCGTCCAACCCCTGGTGGCCGAGCTGCAGAGCCCGGAGAAAAGCCGCGATCGCCGCATGAACGGCATCATGGCCGAGGTCATGGAGGACGGGGACATGCTGCTCACCTCGGGACAAGTCTTCGAGCCCAGCGCCTACTACCTCGGACAGTGGGGCCGTGAGGCGGACATTCGCGTCTGGCCGACCACCTCCTCGCCTCGCGACTCGAGAGGCCTCCAGGCGGAGGCACTGCTCATCGCCACGGAGGCCCGTCGCCGCTCCCGCCCTGTCTGGTGGCTGGTATGGAGCGAGTACGAGCTCGACCTCCTGTCTCCGGCCCTGTACGCCCACTTCGACGTTGTCGGCAGGCGCGACATGTACCACCGCAAGCAGTTCCTTCAACTGAGAGCTCGACCCTCCGGCGGCGCCGGCTGAGAGCGCCCGCCGGCCTGAAGCCCCGACCTCAAGCCGACCTCAAGCCGACCTCAAGCCGACCTCAAGCCTCACAGGAATACTGCAAGATCCCGACCTCAAGCCGACCTCAAGCCTCACAGGAATACTGCAAGAGGAATACTGCAAGATCCCCTCCCTCACTTTCGTCTCTTGGGACATGGGATACAAACTCCGCCACCTGCCCGGCCCGACGCTCGTCGAGATCACAAGCCGCGCCATCCAACGGCGCTTTCTCCTAAGACCCTCATCCCAAGTCAACGCCATCATCATTGGCGCTCTCGCGCGGGCTCAGCGCCTCTACGGAATGAAGGTCTGCTACTGCACATACCTCTCGAACCACGCGCACCTCCTTCTTTGGCCCGACGACGCCCAGCAAATGGCCGACTTCATGCGCTACGCTCATTCCAAGATTTCCAAAGAGCTAGGAAGACTCCATCAGTGGAAAGGCGGCGTCTTCGAGCGCCGCTACACCAGCATCGTCCTGAGCGACGAGGACGAGATCCAGCGCAGACGCATCCGCTACCTTGTCTCTCAAGGTTGCAAGGAAGGCCTGGTGGCATCTCCCAAACACTGGCCCGGCGTCACCTGTGTCAGAGCACTCACCGAAGGCAAACCGCTCGAAGGCATCTGGATCGATCGCTCCGCGCAGTATCGCGCTCGAGAGTGCGGCAAAAACGCTCCGGATCACGAGTTCACGAGCGCTGAACGCCTTGAGATCACGCCGCTGCCGTGCTGGCAAGAGCTCACCGAGTCTCAGCGCCAAGCGAAGGCCAGGAAGATGGTCCAAGAGATCGAGAGCGAGACCGAAGGGACGAGCGTTCTCGGTCGCAAAGCGATTCTCGGCCAAGACCCTCACGCAGCACCAAGGGGCCATCCCGAGAAAACACCCGCGCCCAGGTTTCACGCGATCGATCCCCAAGTACGCCGAGCGCTCGAATGGGTGTTTCGACTCTTCGAACTCGAGTACCGGCAGGCCGCGGAGGACCTCAAGCTCGGTAAGGAAGCCCTCTTCCCCCAAGGCTGCTTCCTGCCGGCTGCGCGGTTCCTGGCGCTCATTAACTGAACTGATCCAGGCCGTCAGCTTCCTTCTACCCTGAGACGCTGCAGGCGGCCAGGCGCAGCCGTCGATCCGTCAGGCCGCGGGCTGTCGAGAGGCGCCTTGGATAGCCCGCGCAGGGCGTGCCGCGGCCAGGACCAGGTCATCGGATCTACCCCGTCGAGCTCGACTCTGAGCGAGGGCGGAGAAAGGGACCACATGCGACCGTCTACCTGTAAGTGGCCAAGACCTCTAGTAAGCCGACCTCTAGTAAACCTGTGAGATCTCAAGCCCCCAAGCCCCAGCGTTCGTCAGAACCGAGAGTATGGGGGAAGGTCCATTCGAATGACAGAGAACATGCCGCTGACGTTGTCGCGCACGCCGATCGCGACCTGCTGATCGCCCTTGCGGAGAACGATGGGCAGCGTGTGGTGGGCGAAGTCGGCCATCGTCGCTTCCATGCTGTCGTTGGGGATGGCGAGCTCGAAAGCGACCTTCTGAACCCGGCTCGGGTTGCCCACTGCATCCTTGATGCTCACGTAGATCGCCAGCGAGCCCGCCTGCGAATCACCTCGGGGAAGGAAGTCGATCGCGGCGATCGGGATCTCCACCTTTACCGGCAGAGCCGCGGCGCCGTCGTCCCGGGGCACGACGGACCCAGGCGTGGCGCGGAGACCGAGCGGATTGTCGACGGCCTGGTACATCAGCGCAGCGACCGTCGCCCCGGCCTCGCGCTCGTCCGCCTCGGGCAGACGGATCCTCTCGGGATGGCGAACGACCAGCCCCTTCCGCTCGACCTCCACCCTGAGCTCATGATCCGAACCAGGATGCCAGCTCTCGGGTGGCTCGAAACCGAGGGAGTAGAAGGCCCGGAAGCCGTCGACCAAGTCCACGAGCTGCTTTGCCAGCTGGCCGGAGGAGATCAACAACCGCCCGCCGGTCGCCTTCGAAGCGTACTCGAGGGGGACGCGGTAGTTTTCGTCGATCAGGGTGACGGCTTCCGAGGTTGCACCCTGCTCGGTCAACGCCGATCGGATTTCCCCACCATGATTCCCGGCCGCATCGATCGAGTAGAGGGTCACTCCCGCTCGGTTTGCGGCGGTGGCCAGCCGACGCATGGGCTCGGTGAGATCGTAGTTGCCCAGCTCCCGCGTGTAGTCGGTGTTGAAGTTCTGGTGCGGAAGGCCGCGCTGCGGACCGGAGAAACGGTTGCGATACTCGACGTACAAGTCCTCTCCCGGGCGAGTGGGAATACCCTCACCGAGGTAGAGGAGCGTCTTGCGTCCCGGCACGCCGGCGAGGGTCGTCACCACGCTCTCGATCTGCTGCAACGAGCTGATGCCCCGAGCGAATTCCTCGGCCGCGTAGCTCCGGATCCTGGAGAGGATCGATTCATCAGCCAAGGCGGCCCTCGCTTGGATGCCCCCGCTCATGCCGCGGGCGAGCTCGCCGAGGATCTGCCGACGCTCGAACTCGTTGACGTCGGTCCTGAGCGACACCTTGGTCACGCTGTCGAGGACGCTGCCGGTGGCTTCGAGGTCGGCGATAAAGTCGGAGTAGAACACGAGTCTTCGTTCGATTCCCACGATCGCAACCCGGTCGTTCGTGCCCAGACGATCCACCGCCTCGCGAAGAGCGGCAAACGCGCGGCGACGGTTGGGGGCGCGAAGACGAGTGTGGTCGACGAGAACGACGACATGAGAGGGCCGCTCGCTCGCCACGACTTCGTCGGGTGGTGAGGACGACGGCTCCACGCCGTCGTCCGGCTCCGTCTGAACCAGGGGGCCGGTCGCAATCGGCTCGAACGACTCGCTCGATTCGGCATAGAAGTACTGGATCGGAACGACCTCGCCATCGAGCCGGAGCACGAACTGCCCGCGGTCGAGGCCCGTAACGGGCCGGCCCGTGGGATCGGAGACGACCACGTCCACGTTGATCACTCGGACGTCCAAATGCTCGGCAAAGTAGCCGTGCGGCAATGTCGAGTCCGAGGGTTCGGACGGCTGGTCCGCGCGAACCCCGATAGAAGAGAAGACAACGCAAACTGCGAACCAAGAAGCCCTCAAAAGGGCTGGCGGGGCGCTCTTGCAGCCGGGCAACATCGTTGACACCCTCCAACCAGCCGCTACCTGATTGCAGCGGCCTTGTTTCCACCGGCAATTACGGTGCCAGTGTGTGTGTTCCTTCGGAGACCTTTATTGTACTGCGCTCTCGAGCGTAAGAGGCTGCCGGTGATCGCCGCAGATCGGAACTCGCTTGCCGGTAGGACTCAGTTTCGGAACCTTCTTGCCGAGTCCCGTGGCATTCCCCCCCCCTCGCATCCTGAAGACGGTCGCCACGGATCGGAACTCGCTGTATTCCTCCACCTCGCGACCTCGCGGGGACCTCGCGGGTGTCAGGACCTCGCGGGGGACCTCGGGGACCTCGCGGGTGTCAGAGGAATACTTCTCGGGACCTCGCAGGACCTCGCGGGTGTCCCCTCACGGGTGTCAGAGGAATACTGCTCCGGGTGTCCCCCTCGCGGGTGTCAGAGGAATACTGCTGCCTCGCGGGTGTCAGAGGAATACTGCTGCGGGACCTCGCGGACCTCGCGGGTGTCAGAGGAATACTGCTGCTGCTGCTCTGGGGGGCGGGTGTCAGAGGAATACTGCTGAAGGTGTCAGAGGAATACTGCTCTGGCTCCGCTGCGCGCACCTGGCGTAAACGCCCATTCGCACTTCCCCACCGCCTTTCCCTGGGCCTCGTTGTTCGCCCTCCCTGCACCAACACGCGTCAGGGTAACCTGGGAGTCCACCGGAACACCGGCCCAATCGCCCGATCGAATACGATCTTGGCGACCGACGCGACCCGAAGCCCATGTCCGCCCGCCCCCACGTCGCAGTCCTAGCCACCGGCGGCACCATCGCCGGCGCCTCGCCGTCCGCCACGGGGGCCTCCTACACCTCGGGCCGGCTCTCGATCGGCGCGCTGCTCGAAGCGGTTCCGGAGCTCGGCGAGCTGGCGGAGCTCTCGGGCGAGCAGATCACCGCGATCGGCAGCCAAGACATGACGGGCGCGATCTGGCTCGAGCTTGCCCGGCGCGTGGCCGACCTGGGTGGACGCGACGAGATCGACGGGATCGTCATCACCTCGGGCACCGACACCATCGAAGAGACCGCCTTCTTCCTGCATCTGGTAGTCGACACCTCCAAGCCGGTGGTCCTCACCGGGGCGATGCGGCCGGCCAGCTCTCTCTCCGCCGACGGGCCGCTCAATCTCTACAACGCCGTCGCCGTGGCGGCCGATCGCGACGCGCGGGGCAAGGGGGTGCTGGTCGTCGCCAACGACAAGATCCACGGCGCGCGCTCGGTCGTCAAGGCCAACACGACGGTGGTCGACACTCTGCAGAGTCCGGGCCGCGGCCTCATCGGCACCGTCCACTTCGGGGAGCCGCGCTATTTCCGCGGACCGGTCCACGGCCACACGCTAGCGAGCCCGTTCTCGGTCGATGGCGTCGAGGCGCTCCCGCGAGTCGACATCGTCTTCGCCCACGCGGACATGGACGGCAAGCTGATCGAAGCGGCGGTGGTCGCCGGAGCAAGGGGAATCGTCCTTGCCGGGGTCGGCAGCGGCAACCTCTCGTCCTCGGCCCTCGAGGCACTGACGGCGGCGGCAGCCGCGGGCGTCACCTGTGTGCGCAGCACCCGGTTGCCCACCGGCTTCGTCGCCCGCAACGTCGAGATCAACGACGACGAGCATGGATTCGTCGCGGCCTACGACCTGAGCCCGCAGAAGGCCAGGGTGCTGTTGCTGCTCTCTCTGCTGGGGGCCCACTCCGGGACCGAGCTGCAGGAGCTGTTCCAGAGGTTCTGAGATCCGCTGCAAGACGCCGGTTTCGCGGGCGACGACGTCACCTCGAACGAAGCGGGCGGCAAGCAAGCGTGGAGCTACCGCCGCGAGCTGCCACCCGCTCGTGAGAGCACGTTATTTCCCAGGCACGAAGAGCTCCCGGTCGTGCAGCTCCCGCAGAATGTCCCGCAAGCGCTGCCGCACCGGATAGGTGTCGTTGGTCAACCAACGGCCGAGGAGATTGGTGTAGAAGGGACTTCCCAACACCCCGCTGTCGCCGCCGGGCAGGGCCGCCGCCGAAGCGGAATGACTCGCTCGAGGCGGCGCGGGCCGAGTGACTCGAGGCGTCGACGACGCCAAAGCCGCCGTCGACGGGAATGCCGTCGAGATCGGGTAGCGGTGGCGGAAAGTCGCCGCCGGCCGGCGGGATGTCGAAGAGACCGCCGAGGGGATGGTCGAGCACGATGCGGTGCAGACGCCCCCATCGGTAGTCGCCCTGGTCGGTCGAGCCCCCGAAGGCGCTCATGAAGGCCGGTCCGGCGAGAAGATCGAGGGCGTCGAGCAGACTCGCGAGAATCACGATGTCCCGGCGAGTTGGCGGATCCGGGATGCCGGGGTCGGAGAAGAAGTCGACCCCCGAGGCGCCGACTCCCATGGCGGTGTCGAAACTGTCCAGAAGATTGCGCAGGGCGGTCATCGACTGCGCGCTTCCGGGGCGCGGCATGTCGATGCCCAGACTCGTGCCGCTCCCGTCCAGGGTCACGTCGATCGTGTTGGCGATCATCTGCCCGCGCCAGACGGAGTGGAGGGTGGCGGCAACGCTGGCCTCGATCTCATAGGCGCTGGGGAGATCCGGCACGCCGTCGACATCGCTCGAGTCGTACCCTTCGGGAATGCCGGTGGGCGTGGAGTGGTCCCAGGCGGCGAGTCGCGCCACCGCCTCTTCCACCCTGGGGTCTGCGGCGAGAGCGGCCAGCGTCGGGTGCGCACCACCCGCTGCGCCGTTGGCGAAAGCCTGCAGAACAAACGGCACGAAGACCTGGGCGTCCAACAGCACCACGTCCGCCTGCAGCGCCCGCTGGTCGTCTCGAGCACCTGGGTGATGCGCCCCGCCCGGGTGCCGATGGCGTAGCCGGGGTTGAGGTAGTAGATCCCGCCGCCCGGTCGCAGTTGGTTCAGCGCGTCGTTGTCGAGGGTAGTGCCCGCCGGGTCGTTGTTGGCGTTGACGAAGTAGCCGGCCGGCGGGTTGACGAGCTGTGGCATCTCGGCAAAGGGCAGCACCTCGAACGGCACCGCCTGGCCGGGCTGGGGGTCCACTACCGGCAGCCACTCGTTGCCGCCGGTGCCGTCGCGGATGAAGAACGGCGGCAGACCGGCCACGCCTCCCGCTTGCAGGTCCTCGCGCAACGGCATCTCACCGCTGGCGAGATAAGCGATGTTGCCGTCGAGGTCGGCGAAGACCCAGTTCTGGGATCCGAAGTCGAAGCTCTGCAGAGCCTCGACGAACTCCTCGAGATTCTGCGCCAGATTCCAGCTGCGGAAGGTCTCCGCCTCGCGGGTGCCGCTGAAGCCGGTGTACTGGACACTCAGGCCGACGCCGGCCGTCAGGTCGAGCCCCAGGATCGGTCCTTGGTTGCGGCGTGGCACGATGAGCACCGCTGCCGGAATGCCGCCACCAGGTGGAACCACGACCACGTTGTCGGGGATGGAATCGCCGATCACGTTGGTCCGGAAGACCTGGGGAAGCGGGATGATGGGCTCTGGCGTCCCCTGATGCACGATCGACAGACCGCTCGGTGAGCTCGGGTCGGCGACGACCTGCTCCTGAAAGGTGTCGGTCACGTCCATCGGGTTGGTGGTCGCGCCCCAGCTGATCTTCCGGTTCTGGCCCAAGATCACGTAGGGCACTCCGGCGAAGCCGCTGCCGACTACGTCGAAACCAGCGCTCGGTGAGCGCAGATGAACCTGATAGAAGGTCGCCGGGGTGTCGAGCGCCAGATGAGGGTCGTTGGCCAGCAGCGGACGACCGCTGGCCGTGTGGGCCCCGCTCACCGCCCACTCGTTGCTTCCCTTGACCCGCTTGCCGGGCTCGAGCGCACCCTCGAACCAGGGGAGGTCTCGCACTCGGTCGGCATACGCGCGGGCCAGCTCCAGGGTCTCGGGCCGCACCGTCGTGGCCGCCCGCTCGGCCCAGGCCCCGGTGGGACTGAGCCGGCGGTCACCGTCCATCGCGGTGAAGGGTGCGCCGCCTGCGTCGGGAACCGTTGCGGCGGGGTCGAACGGAGCGCTGCGAAAAAGATCCTCGGAAAAGAGCGCCTGACCGTCGAAGCCCAACAACGTCCCGGCGGTCACGTAAGTCACGAGGGTCTCGGTCAGTCCGATGTCGAGGTCGAAGGAGAGGCTGAAGGCGATCGCCTTGGCGATCACCAGGCTGTCGACAGGCGTCCACGGCTCGAACTGCGTCAGCTCCAGCAGCTCGTACTCGACCGGAAGGGGGTGGCTCGCGACCCAGGCGTTGACGCCGTCGGCATAGGCCTCGAGCCCCTCCCGCATCTCGGCGCAGAGCAGGGGCAAGGACAGCTCCGCGGCGCGCCGCAGTCCAACCGTCCGCAGCTCCACGTCGCTCGGCAGCGACGCGTTGCCCAGGACCTCGGCCAGCGTGCCGCTCGCCTGTCGCCGGGTCAGATCCATCTGGAACAGCCGGTCGCTGGCGTGGACCCAGCCCTGCATCAGGACCAGGTCGTGCTCGTCGCTGGCCAGGATGTGGGGAATGCCGTCCACGTCGCGCAGCACGTGAGCCGCGGCGTGAAGCCCCGGCAGCTTCGTCGGCGGCGCGGCTGCGGCTACCGTCGAGAAGAGCAGACAAGCCGCTCCCAGCACAACCGGCACCGCCAGAGTCAATCTCGCGAAAGTGATCCCAGTCGACCCGCTTCTGAATCTGTTCATGGCACCTCCTCGTTTGTCGTTCGGCGTCGACTTCTTCCGCCCGGACGCGACGGATCAGCATGAGCGTTCGGCAGCCCGGCGGCCTCTTACTCCCGTGGCGGCGGACCGTTTTCGGTGAGCGAGAATCCCTCGCCTTCGTACTCCGGTGGAGGGGTGGCCCCTGTCGACGTGCCCTTCAAGATACACCCGCGGGGCAAGAGGCCGGACCACCTGAACGGGTGGTGGCCAGGGAAACAGGAGCCTTCGTTCACCTGCTACTCAGTCACCCGACCTCCGGCATTGCAGGCGACTACGTCCCGCGCAGGATCGTGAAGTCGCTCGTGTCGTCGTCCATCTTCGACCCCACCGAATGACCGCACACCGAGCAGACGTAGTCGTACTTCTTGCCGGTCGGAAGCACCAAGAGCAGCCGCTTGCGCACGGGGCGTGCCTGGCGGCAGCGTTCGCAGAACAGCTCGCTCGCCTCGAACTCGTCGTACTGCGACTCGTCACGTCGGGGAGGGATGTCGCGGCCAGGTCTCATCTCGCCTCGGGCCGATTCTTGCACAGGACTCGCCCGGACTCGGACCTAACAGAGATCTTCCTCCGAGATCTGGGTAATCGATCCGCTGAAGGCTCTCTTCCGGTGAACGCCCAGGACTTGTCCTGCCGGCAGAAACCTGGTCGAGTCAGGGCCATGAGAGACTCCATGGATGGCCTTCCTGGAGCTGGTCACTCTCGTCGTCGATGACTACGACCCGGCGATCCGCTTCTTCGTCGACGTGCTCGAATTCGAGCTGGTCGAGAACTCACCGGCACTCACCAACGATGGCCGCCCCAAGCGCTGGGTCGTCGTGTGCCCGCCGGGCGCGCGGACGGGTATCCTGCTGGCTCGCGCCGATGGCGAGCGCCAGGCGAGGGCGGTGGGCAATCAGACCGGCGGACGGGTGGCCTTCTTCCTGAGGGTCGAGAACTTCGAAGCAACTCATGACCGGCTGATGGCTGCCGGCGTCGAGTTCGTGAGCCCTCCGCGTACCGAGGACTACGGACGGGTCGCCGTGTTTCTCGACCTCTCGGGGAACCGATGGGACCTGCTTGGCGAGGCCTAGCCGAGAGCCTCAACCCCGCCTGAAACGCCCCCCCGCGGCGCACGGACTTACCGAGTGGTGGCGGCATTCCTAGCTCGACACTTGCGAGGCTCAGGACGGGCCCGGAAGCCGGAGCGGAGATCGCTGGGCGCGGTTACTCGCCTGGCCGGTAGCGGAACTCGATCTCCACGACCCCGCCACTGGTCACCGTGACCTGCCGCGTGTCAGTGCCGAGGACATCGTGCCAGGATGCCACCCTGTAGTCTCCGGGTGGCACGTCAGCGATAGTGAACGTCCCGTCGGCAGACGTGGTGTCAAAGAACGGGTGCTCGACGATCGCGAGGTAGGCGGTCATCCACGGGTGGACATCGCAACGTACCCGGATCATCTCCTCGGCGTTGGCAAAGACCAGCTCGGTCTCCATGCCCTGGAAGGGCTGGCCGAAATTGAAGGGCGGATTGTTCACGGTGTTGGCCTGCACGTTGTGCAGCGTCGGATCGCTGTTGCGGACGACCAGCTTCTGACCGACCCGCACACCCTGCACCCGAGGCGTGAAGAGGCAGCCGCTCTGATCGAGCAGCTTGGTCGCCGTCGGCTGGCCGTAGTCCGCCGGGCTCAGTCCCTCCCGGATGGAGACAAAGACGTTCTCGAGATGGCCGGCGTCGTCGACCAGCACTCCTCGATGCTCCACCGCGTGGTCATGCAGCCCCAGGCACACCTGATCGGCGGACATGTCGAGCAGCTCGCGATCGACCTGACCGTCGAGGAAGACGCGGCCGGTCACGACGCCGGGCTCGGCCGGCTCGGCGACAACAGGTGCGACCGCCTCGGGGTCCGGCTGTGGCTCCGTTTGCGCGCAGGCGCCGAGCACCTGTAATAGGGCTGCGGTCGCGATGAGTCGATGGCGCACTAGGTCTCTCCCTCTCTCGGCGATCACCGGGCTTGTGGAGGTCCGGCCCGAGCGAGACTACGGCAACTCGTCACCGCCGGAACCACCCTCTGGGATAGGGCACAACGCGGGAACGGAGACTGCTTCCGCGGGGCGCGCGAGGTCGAGGGCTGAGCGCGAGCTCGCACGGAGGCACGAGTGTGGCGGAGCCGGTTCCTGGTCATGAGCTAGACTGGTTGGGGCGGGAAGCTGCCGACGCGGCACCGTCATGGATCCGTGCCGACGAGAAGGAGGAAGGCCGCCATGTCGAGTCGCTCAGCCACGATCGCAGTGCTCATTGCCTGCCTGCAGGCGAGTGCCGTGGGCTCTCAGCCCACGGCCGAGCCCCCCGCGAAGTCGGCCGTCGAGCAAGTGAGCCGATTCGTCGCCCGAGCCGAGGAATCCGGGGGACTCGACCGGTCGGCAATCGACTGGAAGGCGAGCCTCCCCCCTCCGCCCACGCTCGTCTTCGAGTCGGGCGACGACCACCTGTGGGAGCTCGAGACGAACCACGGGACGGTGATCATCCGCCTGCTGACGGACGTCGCCCCGAGGCACGCGGCGAACGCCCTCTATCTGTCGGAGCTCGGCTTCTACGAAGGCCTCGAGTTCCACCGAGTGATCTCAGGCTTCATGGTGCAGGGGGGCGCGCTCGTCACGGACGGCTGGGATCCCGGACCCGGCTTCGAAGTGCCGCAGGAGATCGAGCCGCGCCTGAAGATGAACCGTCGCGGCCTCGTGGCCATGGTCAACGAGAAAGATGTGACCCACGGCTCTCAGTTCTTCATCACGCTCGCGCCGACCCCCTGGCTCGACGGTGAGAACACCGTGTTCGGCGAGGTCGTCGGCGGCGAGGACACGCTGACGGCGCTCGAGCAACGGGGCTCCGAGGAAGGCGTGGTTTCGGAGCCGTTGCGGATCGAGCGCTCCCGAGTGGTGAGCCGTCCCAGTGCTGTCGATAAGGCGCGGCAGCACGCCGCCGAGCTCGAGCGCAGTGGCGAGCTCGACCGCAGGGCACCCGACTGGAAGACGAAGATCCCCGAGCCGCCGGAGCTCGGCGTGCTGCCGGGCAAGAGCTACGTCTGGACGCTCGAGACGACCGAAGGCGACATCGCCGTCCGGCTCCTGCCGGAAGCCGCCCCGCGACATGTCACGAGCGTCCTGCACCTGAGTGCGCTCGGCTACTACGACGGCTACTATTTCCATCGCGTCGTCCCCGGCTTCATGGCGCAAGGGGGCGGCTCTCAGGCCGACCGCGCAGGTCCCGGCGCGGGCTACGTCGTCCCCGACGAGATCTCGAAGAAGGCGACTCACGACCGGCCTTGGAGGGTCTGCTCCTTCGGCAGCGAGTTCTACATCACGTTCGATCGGACTTCGTGGCTAGACGGCGAGAGCACGATCTTCGGCCAGGTCCTGGACGGTTTCGATACTCTCGAGCGCATCGAGTTGCTCGGCAGCGAAGAAGGCGGAACGCGCAAGCCCATCGAGATCCGCCGTGCGACGGTGAGCGATATGGGGACATTCCTCCCGGCGACGGACAGGGCCGGCGAGCAACTCGCGGCCTTCATCGAGAAAAGGACGGCCGAAGGCGAGATCGACCGCTCTGTCGAGGGGTGGGACACGAAGCTCCCCTTTCCCCCCGAGTTGGACTTCGAGCGAGGCCGAACGTACTTCTGGCACCTCCAGACGAACCAGGGCCCGATTCGCCTGCGCCTCCGCCCGGACGTCGCACCCATCCACGTCTCGAGCCTGCTCTACCTCAGCAAGCTGGGCTTCTACGACGGTCTCACCTTCCAGCGCGTGATCCCCGGCTTCATGGCTCAAGGCGGCTGGCACCCGAACGGCGGTCCCGGCTACAACCTGGAGAAGGAGCTGGACCCCGAGGTGCGGCACGAGGGTGCAGGCGTTCTCTCCTTCGCGAACGTCGCCGACCGCCCAGTGTCGGAGAACAGCGGGTTCTTCATCACGTTCGGCGCGACGCACTGGCTGGACATGAAGCACACGATCGCCGGCGAGGTCGTCGACGGCATGGAGACCGTGCGGGCGCTGGAGCAGCGCGGCACCGCGGGCGCCGGTGAGCCGACGGAGTTGCTCTCGATCCTGTCGGCCCGCGTCACGGTGGAGTGATCAACCGCTGATGGCGAATCTCCCCGTCCACGATGCTCGGCGCAGAAGCGGTGCCCGGTGGAATGGGCGGCGTAGCGGTTGGACGGTAGTCTAGGTGCATGAGCGCAGAACAGGCGGCTCGGCCGGAAGTCGTGGAGGCGAAGCGGATCGTGTTCAAGATCGGCACCCGCGTCATCACCGGCGACGACGGGCGGGTCAAGCTGACCCATCTCTTCAACCTCGTCGATGCGGCGGCCAGTCTGCGCAAGCGGGGCCGCGAGGTTCTGATCGTCAGCTCGGGCGCCGTCGGACTGGGCGCCGAAGCGCTGGGCTTCGAGAGCGTTCCACTCGACCTCGAAGAACGGCAGGCTTGTGCCCCGGTCGGGCAGACGCGACTGATGGGTCTCTACGAGCAGGGCTTTTCCCGTCTCGGCTACGTCTGCGGCCAGGTTCTTCTCACCCAGGGCGACTTTGACGACCGCATTCGCTATCTCAATCTGCGCAGCACGCTGATGACCCTGCTGCGGCGGGGAGTGATACCGATCATCAACGAGAACGACGCGGTGTCCACCGAGGAGCTGGCCTTCGCGGAGAGCGAGACGCGCCCGGTCTTCGGCGACAACGATCGACTCTCCGCCCTGGTGGCCACCAAGCTGGGCGCCGATCTGCTCGTCCTGCTGACCGATGTCGAGGGTGTCTTCGACCGCGATCCCCGCGCTCGCCCCGAGGCGCGCCTGCTATCGAGAATCGAGGTCCCGGGAGCGGGGTGCACCGGGATCACATGGTGCTGGAGGGATGAAGAGCATGCCCGACCGATCCCTCGAGATGGCACGAAGGGTGCGCACGGCGCAGCGCAAGCTGGCCAGCGCGCCTGCCGCGGCTCGCGACCGCGTCCTGCGGCAGCTCGCTGCCCTGCTGGAAGAGAGGAGCGAGCAGCTGCTCGAGGAGAACCGCAAGGATCTGGCGGAGGCGAGGGCGAGCGGTCTCGCCGCGCCCCTTCTAAGCCGTCTCGCCCTGTCCGGCTCCAAGCTGGAGACCCTGCGCCAGGGGGTCGCAAAGCTCGCCCGAGACCGCGACTTGCTGGGCCGGGAGATACGCAAGACGGAGCTCGACGAGGGACTGGTGCTGCGCCAGGTGCGCAGTCCGATTGGAGTTCTGCTGATCATCTTCGAGAGCCGTCCGGACGCCGTCGTCCAGATCGGGTCGCTCGCCCTGCGCAGCGGCAACGGCGTCCTGCTCAAGGGAGGCGCCGAGGCGCTGCGTTCGAACCGTGCTCTGATCGGGTGTCTGCGCGACGCCATCGAGGCCGAAGGTCTCGACGGCGACGCGATTCTCGGGGTCGAAGGGCGAGAGGCGGCGCAAGCGCTTCTGGCCCACGATGAACTGATCGATCTCGTGATTCCACGCGGCTCGGCCGAGCTGGTGCGCTCGCTTCAAGCCGCGACGAGGATCCCGGTCCTCGGCCACGCAGATGGCGTGTGCCATCTCTACCTCGACGCCAGCGCCGATCCCGAGGTGGCCGCGCGACTGGCGCTCGACGGCAAGTGTGACTATCCGTCGGCCTGCAACGCGGTCGAGACCCTTCTCGTGCACCGCAACTTCCTGCCTCATCTCGATCGCGTGGCCCGCGCTCTGCGGCAGGCGGGGGTCGAGTTGCACGCCGACGAGGAGGCTCTCCCCCACTGCCCGGAGGCGGTTCCGGCGGTCGACGAAGACTGGTCGAAGGAATACGGCGACCTGGTCGTCGCCGTGGGCACGGTGGGTAGCCTCGACGAGGCGATCGACCACATCCACCGTTACGGGAGCGCCCATACCGAGGCCATCGTCGCCACCGACCCCGAGGCGCAGCGCCGCTTCTTGGGCGAGGTTGACTCCGCCTCCGTCTTCGCCAACGCCTCGACCCGTTTCGCCGACGGGTTCCGCTACCGCCTCGGCGCCGAGGTCGGCATCTCCACGGGACGGATCCACGCCCGTGGCCCGGTAGGAGTCGAGGGCTTGTTGACCACCCGCTGGCTGCTGGAGGGCAGCGGCCAGGCGGCGGGCGACTACGGCCCCGGCAAGCGTGCCTTCACCCATCGCACCCTGCCTTTGGCATGAGGTTGCGGATGTCCACTCGGCCCGAGCTGCGGAGGGTCGCTCACTCTAGCCGCCCACGAACCGGCCATTGCCTCGCCCTTTGCCTCCCAAACGTACTCTCTGATTGCCGGAGCCCGTTGTCAGTCTAGAGAAGATGGCGGTGTGCTCGTCCCCCTGCAATACTGCTGGCATTGTGATGCGCTCTAGCCAACGGCGTTAGCGCTAGGTGACGCCACCTCGTGCTCGTGGAGCGAGGAGGAACGTGAATGAACAGCCCAGAGAGTAACGAGAATGCGGAAGCCACGCCCCCGAAGACGGGGGGTCCGGAGTCCCTTGGTCGGCTCACCTGGGCGATGGGCGCGTTCGCCATCGTCGCCGTCGGCGTAATCGTGGCACTGCTACCGCGAGGGCGGGACACGACGGATGCGAACGAGGTCCGCGTTTCCGTGTCGGACCTGAAAGACCTCGGTAACCTCGAGATGGAGAAACGCGCGTCTGATCCAGCAGCGATCGACCGAGCTTTGACCTACTTCGAGCGGGCCCATGACCTCGATCCAGGCCACCTCGGCGCGCGCTTCGGGCTGGCCTGGGCGAGACAGCTGAAGAGCCTCCCGGAAACCGAGTGGCGAGGGCTCTATGAGCGGACTGTCGCCGACGCGTCCCTTCTGACCTATTACTCACTGTTCAACCTCGCATACGCCGAGGAGGAGGCGGGACGGTACGCGGAGGCCGTCGGTCTCCTGGAGCGCGCCTTGTGGGTGATGCCGGAGCGCGCGGACGGCTGGACTCAAAAGGCCAGAAACCTGATAGCGCTGGGAGAGGACGAGCGTGCCGTCGTTGACTTACGAGAAGCGACCGAGCTGGCGCCCGATTCCGCACGAGCTTATTACCTGCTAGGCCGGGCTCACCGTCGTCTCGGCAACGATCCTGAAGCCGAGACAGCGTGGACTCGAGCGCTTCAGCTGGACCCCAATTGGGCCGACCAGATCGAGGCGGCCCGAAGCGAGAATGGGGGCCAGCATCAGGAGCCCGAGTGATCACGCGCTGTCACGTCGCTGCCTAGACCAGGCCTGGATGCCTGCTCGCCCGAGATCCGGATCTTGCGCCTGAGCGGGAATCTGGGCGACGGATAGATGCTATGCAGGCCGGTCCGTGTTGGAGCGGGTCGGTCTCTAGTCAAATGGCTGCTGAGTACCTAGTCTTCCTCTACGTGAACAACCATTTGAAGGAGGAAGGCAGATGCGTACATCAGCAGCCAAAGTCGAGCATAGCGTGAAGCGCGTTCTGTTTGTGGTGTTCGAGCTCAGCAACAAGAGCTGGAAGCTCGGCTTCGCGACGGACTTGGGACAGAGGATTCGAGAGCGGACGGTACCGGCCTGGGACCTGGGCGCCTTCGAGTCCGAGCTGAAGAAGGCTAAAGAGCAATTGGGCCTCGAGGAATCGGCCGGGGTCGTGAGCTGCTACGAAGCGGGTCGCGAGGGGTTCACGCTGCAGCGGTATCTGGCCACGTCGGGGATCTCGAATGCGGTGGTGGACGCGGGAAGCCTGGAGGTGAAGCGCCGGCGCCGGCGAGCGAAGACGGATCGCCTGGACCTGGCAACGCTGATGAACCGTCTGATTCGCTGGCATCAGGGCGAGAAGGGTGTGTGGAGCGTAGTGCGTGTGCCGAGCGTCGAAGAGGAGGATCAGCGCCAGTGCCACCGGGAGCTCGCAGCGCTGAAGAAGGAGCGGACGCGACACGTCAATCGGATCAAGGGGCTGCTGGCCAGCCACCGCGATCCAAAGCGTGGGACCCCTCCTCCTGCTCACGCGTCGACTCACTTTACCCCGCGTGTGGCCCCGGTCCCACCGGCCGGCGGCGGCGCCACGGCCTGCTTTGCGGTGCCGCTGAACCGGCATCTACTGCGGTCAACCAAAAGCGTACCTTGCGTTTCTGGACGACCTTCGGGAAGTCGGAGTATTCTGGGTCAACATCCCTAACTTTGTGGGAAGGAGACGAGAATGGCGCTCTACGCATTCGACGGCACGTGGAACAAGGATGAGGTCGACGAGCTGGACGACACCAACGTCGTCCGGTTCCGCGAGGTCTACGCTGGTGCCGATTACGAGTATCTTGCCGGAGTCGGGACGCGCTTCGGCGCGATCGGCCGCGCTCTCGGCGGCATCCTGGGAGCTGGTGGGCGCTCCAGGATTCGCGAGATGTACGAGACCCTGTGCGGCAACTGGCAGAAAGGCGACCGTGAAATCGACATCATCGGCTTCAGCCGCGGAGCCGCCCTGGCCGTCCACTTTGCGAACACGATCGGCAAGGAGGGCGTGAAGTGCCAGGACGGAACTGAGGCGAAACCGCAGGTGAGGTTTCTCGGCCTCTGGGACGTCGTGGGCTCTTTCGGGCTGTCGTTCGACACCTTCATCAACTTCCAGGACATCAACCTCGGCTGGGACATCGATAAGATCGCAAGCTGCGTGAAGAACTGCTATCACGCCATGGCTCTGGATGAGCGGCGGGAATCATTCAACGTGACCCGGCTGAATGCGGAAGGCCGTCTGGACAACATCGAAGAGGTATGGTTTCGCGGCGTCCACAGCGATGTCGGCGGCGGTAACAAGAACGTCAAGCGATCGAACATCGCCCTCCAGTGGATGCTGGAGAAGGCGCGCGCTTGCGGCGTGCCGATCAACGACGTGCGGGCGAGCGAGTCGAAGTACAGCGTCGTCGACAAGTGGGCGCCGATCTCCGAGAACAAGGACCCGAAGCGCGATCCGCGCAGACAGGTCCTTGATCACGACGTCAAGCATCCCTCCTCCGAGGGGCTCGAGCTGGGCGCCGGCCAATCCCACATCAGCACCGTTCTGGCCGCCCTCAAGTACAACTGGTCGGGAGTGCGGCTGCAGGCGGGCAAGAGCTACGCGATCGAAGTGAAGGGCGACCAACTCTGGCAGGACGGCGGAATCGAATGCGGTCCGGAGGGCTGGAAGACCGAGCAGCTTCCGTGGCTCAAAGAGAAGATCGTCGGTACCTTCGAGGACAACCGACGCTACCCGGAGGCCAACTGGTTCGAGCTGATCGGCGCCGAGCGGGACGAAGACAAGGTGCTGTTTCGCGTCGGCGCCGGGGTTCGCTACGCGGCCAAGGAAGACGCAGACCTGTACTTTTTCGCCAACGATCTCAACTCCAAGTACGAGAACAACGAGGGCTTTCTCGAGGTGACGATCACCGGATGATCACGGCGCCGAACGAGGCGATCGGAAAAGAGCGCTCGCCACGCCGAACAGAGGAAGACCGCAGTGGACCTCGGGCGAGCCTTCAGCCGACGGGCTCGTGGAGCTCCAAACCCACGATGTCCTGGAAGTCCTCGCGATTCAGTGTCCACAGACTCGCACCGCGCGAGATCGCTGACGCGGCGATCGCCAGATCCACCTCTCTTCCGCGTGGACGTGCCACCTCGGAATACAGCCGGGCCGCGATGACGGCTTCCTCGAGGCCGAAAGGGATCGCCCGCTCTCTAGGAAACAGTGCCTCCTGCGCCTCGAGCTCTTCTGGGCTTCGAGGGCCGCGCAGCCACTCGAAGAGGACCAAGGTCGGGAGCATCAACCGCCTGCCGTCGGCGATCGTCGCTCTCAGGCCGGGCGCCGATCGCCGGGGGCCGGTGAGGGCGTCGATCAAGGCCGACGTATCGATGACGATCACCCGCTAGCCCCGGTGTCACCGTCCGCATCTCGCTGATCGATCTCCGCGGCCGGCTCTCCTCTTCTCCGCCCACCACCCCGACGCGCCTGCCGGAGCGCCTCGAGCTCAGCCTCGACTTCGGCCAGTGGCCGTTCCGGAATCCGTGACACATGCTCATCGAACGCCGCGAGCAGACGCAGCCGCTCGGCTTCCGTCAGACGGCCCACCCGGGCGCCGTACTCCTGAATCGCCTCCCTTACCACTTCGCTTTTTGGCTTGGACAGACGCTCAGCCGTGCGCCGCAGCACGGTGTCGGTGGCTTCATCGAGCGTGAACGTAGCGCGGTGTTTGTTCATACTCGATACATACTACCATACGGCAGCGAGCACCTCCGAAAGGGAAGGCTCGGCGGGAAGCCCGGTCGCGCCGAGCGGCGGGCGCTGTAACATCCTTCTCGACCGAGTGGTCAGAGGGATGGCTGAGAGGAATGACGGGGCCCACGGCGAGCCAAGAGCTACGGCTTCATCTCGAGCGCTACTTCGAGCGGGTGGGCTTCGAGAGTGCCTCCGAGCCGACCTTGACCGTGCTGGAAGCTCTGCACGGCCGGCATCTCGAGAACATTCCTTTCGAGAACATCGACGTTCGTCTCGGCCGCCCGATCGCCCTCGATCTCAAGAGTCTGCAGGCCAAGCTCGTGCGGCGGCGACGGGGCGGGTACTGCTTCGAGCAGAACACGCTCTTCGCGGCGGCTTTGGGTGCCATCGGCTTCGAGGTCGCGACGCTGGAGGCGAGAGTCCGGCCGCCGGGGACGGCAGCCCCATCGCCGCGGACACACATGGTCCTCAGCGTCGACGCCGAGCGACGTCAGTGGCTGACCGATGTCGGTTTCGGCGGCGACGGTCCACTGCTTCCCGTGCCGCTCGACGGAGCGATCAGCGAGCAATCGGACGGAGCGTATCGGGTCGCGCGGGAGGCCGATGGTGTCTGCGTGCTGCGCCGGCGATGGCGCGGCACATGGGGGGATCTCTACGCCTTCTCGTTGACCCCGGCCCTGCCGGTCGACTTCGCGGTGGCCAACCACTTCACCTCGACACACCCGTCCTCGGTCTTCGTGAAGACACTCACGGTGCAGCGGAGTGGGCCGGGAGAACGACGCATTCTGAGGGGACGCTCCTACACCGTGCGGCGCGGTGACGATGAGGAACAGCACCAGATCCAAGACGGCGATCTGCCGAGCCTCCTGACCGGAGAATTCGGCCTCGATCTGACCGACGAGGAGCTGCAAGAACTCGTTCGAGGCCGGTAGGCGGGGGCGAACGCCCGATCAATAGACGGCTCGCTGGTTTGGGCGCCGCGACAAGTCTCGGAACTCGATCCTGGAACCGCGATCAGCTGAAGTTCTTGATCTCGGGCCAGACCTCGCTCAGCGGTGCTCGCAGGTTCCGGCAGACGAAGACATCGAGCTCGGCCTCGTAGGGCATGCAGTACCTGCAGCTGACGTGCCCGACTCTCTCGACTTGCTCGAAACGCTCTGCGAGACCCTCACGATCGTCGCTGAGAACCAGGACGACACTGCCGTCTTTGCCGCCTGGTCCCCAGATCCAGTAGCTGTTGTGGGCGCTGATGGCCGGCGGGAGGCCGAGCGCCGGGCCGAAGTAGTCGACCGCGCCCGCCTGTCCATAGTTGTTGCCGAAGATCGCGGCGCGCGCCTGGTCCTCGGTGCCGAGCGCGTGATAGGCGACGGCCAGCGCTTCCGCCTTCTGCTCCCAGCCGAACATGTCGGCGTAGAACTGGGGCAGCTCGGCCAGCTCCTTGGCTTCGGCGGTATGCGGCTCGATGCCCAAGCTCCTGGCCCAGGCGATGTAGGCGTTCACCGGCAGGATCGGCAGCGTCAACGGCGCCAGCAGCAGGCCGCAGAGCATGACGGCGAGGAGAGAGGGCCGCACCCAGCGCCGGGAGCGCTCGAACCAGGTCTCGAAGGCGACGCCGCCGGCGGCCAAGACGATCGTCATGGCGCCGGCGAGATACTCGGGCTTGCTCCTTCCATTGATCAGCAGGACCGCGACCACCGCGACGAAGACGATCCCGAGGGCGCGGTAACGCCGTCCGGCTCCGAAGAGCAGGAAGACGAGGCCGCCGATCCACAGAGGGATGGTGACCGGGTTGTTGATCAGCAGCTGGCCGCCAAGGAAGTCGATCACTCCGAGCCGCGAGTACTTACCAGTCACCGCGTTACCGATGAACTCCACGTGAGCCATCTCGTGCAGGAGGTTCCAGATCACATAAGGAGAGAAGAGCAGCAAGGCGACGCCGGCGGCTATCCAGGGCCAGCGGGAGCGCAGGGCGCGGCGCAGGGGAGTCGCGAGCACGGCGACGGAGATGCCGGCGCCGAGCCACAGGACCCCAAGCTTGTTGAGCAGCCCGAATCCGAGGAGCAGTCCGAGGTAGAGCCAGTCCCGAGGCGCTTCATGGTCAACGAGACGGGCCAGCAGGAGAGCGGCCGCCGCCCAGAGCACCAGATCGAAAGCGTTCATCGAGTAGATCGTGTCGTAGGCGATGAAGATGAGCGACACGATCGCCGCTGTTCCCGAAAGCGCCACTGCCCATCTCCCGCCGCCGAGTCGGCGGGCCAGCAGCATGATCAGAGCTACGGCTAGGGAGCCGGCCACGGCCGGCAGCAGCCTCGAAGCGAAGAGCGAGTCACCCAGGAGCCAGCGGTTGACAGCGAGGATCGCGATCGACAACGGCGGGTGATCGACGTAGCCCCAGTCAAGTCGACTCGTCGAGGCCAGATAGTAGAGCTCGTCGCGGAAATACCCGTAGCCTCCCAGAGCATTGGTCACGAGATGGATCAGGAGCTTGGCGCCGGCGAACGCGGCGATCAGCGGTGAAAGCCGAGCTGAAGTGGATTCCTGTGGCTCGGGGTTCATGGATTCTCCTCAGCTTCCGAACGTCTCGACGATCCTATGAGACACCGGCCAAGCACTCCACTCTTCTCGCGAGGATCAAGCTTGCAATCAGCCCCCAACCCACCAGATCCGGGCCGCCAGGGCCGCACCTGCGGCCACCGCCTCAAGACCGATCCAGATCCGGCTGGGTGAAGGCGCCGGCGCGGCGGCCGCCGAGACCATCGCCGCAGCCGAGGCCCGGCGCAGGCGCAAGAGCGCCGCGGAGCTCAAGGCACCGCACCTGAAACCTCGATGGGCACGATCGCGCCGCATGTCAGCTCCGGTCCGCAGCCCGAGAACACCTGAGATCCTCTCGAGTTGTCTCTTTCGCGACCCTCGGAAGGGCGGTGCGCTCGTTCAGTCTTCAGTGCTCGCTACCGGGCCGGCGGCTTCGGCGAGCTGCGCTTTCACCCGTCCGGCCTGGACGGCCATGACCACGGCTTCGACGGCGCCGATCTCCTCGGCCGTCACGCCTTTCTTCTTGGCGACCCCAAGATAGTGCCGCATTCACGGATAGCACGCCACCGACATGGCGGTCGCCAGATGGAGGAGCAAAGTCGTCTTGACATCCAGCACATCGTTGAAGCGCGCCGCCTTGTAGAACTGGTTGAAAGTCTCGTTCTGTGGCTCGGGTAGCATCGGTCCGTCTCCTCTCGGTGTCGTTGTTCAGCTCTTTCGTGCGCGGAAGGTGACCGAGCGCACGGTGCCGGCGAGATCCTCGACGCGGACGCCGGTCCGTTCCACCAAGGCGGCGACCTCGCCGGGTAGCGCGAATTCGGTCGCCGCGAGAAAGTCGTCGTCCTCGAGCACCTCGAACTCGCCGAGACCCGCCGCCTCCAGAGACGGGAAGTAGTCTTCACGAAGCATGGCGCCCGCGACACACCCGACATAGGCGAGCAGGTCCTGCCCCAGCGCCTCCGGCAGCGGCTTCGACAGCAAGATGTCGGCGATCACGGCACGGCCTCCGGGTCTCAGCACTCGGGCGATCTCCTGGAACACCCTGGTCTTGTCGGGGACCAGATTGATGACGCAGTTGCTCGTCACCGCGTCCACCGAGGCATCTTCGACGGGCAGCTCCTCCAGCCGGCCCTGCCGGAACTCGACGTGTGAGAAGCCGGACCGCTCGACGTTCCTATTCGCCACGTGAATCATCTCTGGAGTCATGTCCACGCCGATGACCCGACCGTGGGGACCGACGCCGCGCGCCGCGAGGAGGGCGTCGAATCCACCTCCCGAGCCCAGGTCGAGAACGACCTCGCCCAGCTCGAGCTCGAGGTGCCGGACCGGGGCGCCGCAGCCGAGTCCCAGGTTGGCCTCTTCGGGAACCGCCGAGAGGTCCTCCTCGTCATAGCCGATGCTGCGCGATACGGTCTGTGACGTCGGATCGGCGCTCGCCGCCCCGCAGGCTGACGGCTCGCAGCATCCGCCCTCGCCCGCTGCGATCCGGCCGTAACGCTCCTTGACGGCCTCAACGACCCTCTCGGCGTCCGCGGGCGTCTTGTCTTGCGGTCGGAAGACCGTGCTTGGCTCAGGCTGTTTCTCGCGATGTGAAGCTCGACTCATGTTCCACTCCTTTTCTCGGCTCGCGCCCCTTTGGGCTCGAGCAAGTGATCGAAAGCTCCGGGGCAACAGGACTCAGTCGCCAGGCGCACTGCGGCCGACAGCTCGTCGAGACTGTCGAGAACGGCGCGACGCCGGGCGGGAGCGAGCCGGTCGAGGATCGAGGCCGCGAAACGGTCGGATTGCCGCTCGATCTCTCGCGCGGCGCCCTCTCCTTTCAGCGTCAGCCGCACCCGGGCAGCTCGCGCGTCGGTGTCATCGGCGACGCGAATCACCAGGCCGCGGTTCTCCAGGCGCTCGAGGTTGCGGCTCACCGTGCTCGGCGCGATCCCCAAGCGGCGGCCGAGATCGCCCATCCGCAGGGGTCCCGCCGCCGCCAGAGCTTCGAGGCACGCGGCTTGCGCCACGGTCATGCCGCAGCAGGAGACGTCGGCCCGTGCCGACAGCGAGAAGCGTCCAACCAGGCCGCGAATGGCGCGGCGCAGCGCGCGGGCGTCGGTCGATGAAACGGCGCTGGCGGTGTTTGGCATGGCTGTCTCCAGAAGATAGTTGTATCATACAAGTTTGTAGAATGCAACTATCGACTCGGAGTCGCGCCACGAGCGACTTCCACCGGTATCCCAGGAGCGGCCCAGACCCGCCTGAGCCTGTGGCGGGGCAGCCCTCCTTACAGCCTGTACGCCCCCACCTCCGGCTTGACCGGACGAATCAACCACCCCGGCCGCCTAGTCCCGTCGGGACTCACCTTACGCGCGGACCTCGTTTTCCGAACCCACTCGCGAAACGCCTCCACGCTCTTCTCCGCGTCCACCTCGATGTCTCCGTAGGCATCGTCCTCGCGCGCCTTCACCACCCGCACCGCCTGATGCCAACAGTGCATCCCACTCACCGGATCCGGATGCACTGCAAACGTCAGATTCTGATGCACCCCCACATCCGTCCACCAGATCCTCCCCGTATCCGGGTCTGACGTCTCATAGGGCCCTGCCCCCTTCTCCTGCTTCAACTGCCAATCGCTGTTCGACCGATTGAGGCTGGCGGTCGCCATCATCTGCCGCTGCCCTTCCCCTTCGTGCTCGGCGAGTTTCCATCGGCCCATGTGGTGCGAACAGGCCACCACTCCGGGCCGAATCCCCTCTGTGACCCAGGCTTTGACGACGAAGTAGCCGATCTCGGTCTCGACCCGCACGAGGTCGCCGGTTCGCACGCCGAGCTCTTCCGCGTGGTTCGGATGAATCCATAGCGGGTTGGTGTGGGCGATCTCGTCCAGCCACTTTGCGTTCGCCGATCGCGTGTGAATCTGCACCGGCAGCCGGAACGTCGAGATCAGCACATGCTGATCCTCCTGCAGGTTCTCGGGATGGACGTGGCTGCGCATGTAGGTCGGAATCGCCACGTGATTCCACCCCCAGCTCGCGAGCGTGGGCGAGTAGAACTCGAGCTTCCCCGATGGGGTCGGGAAGCCGCGCAACACTTCCCCATCGACCTCGACCCCGCACAGCCGCCGCCCCTCGCCGTCGCCGTCAGGCGTGCCGATGGGGGCGATGTTGATCTTGGGGGGCGCTTCGCCGCGGGTGAAGACCCGGCCGTGGGGGTCGGTGACTAGGTCGACGAGCTCGGCGTCAGGGACTCGCGCCGCGTAGGGCGTCTCGACCTCGCCTTCGGGCGCTACTTCGAAGGCGCCGTAGCGACGCATGTACTCGAGCGGCTCGAGGCCTTCGGCGGTGGCCTTCTCGGGTAAGCCGGGAACCGAGTTCCCGAAGATGTATCCGTAGTACTCATCGACGCCCAGCCTCGTACCTGGATTCTCTCGACTCTCCACAAACTCCCTGATGCCCAGATCCCCATCCGGGTCGATTCGCCAAGAGAGCTCGAGCCAGAACTCGTTCTCCTCCCAGACTTCGCCGGGGTTGACCTGACGGGTGTCGTCGATCTGGAGGCCCAGTCGATCTTGAGCGGCGCGCCGCACCGGTTGCCGGAAGCCGATCCACTGCCCGGCGTGGGTCTCGTAGGAGTGGATGTCGTGGCGCTCGGAGGAGTGGCCCATGGGGAGGATCAGGTCGGCGAAGTAGGCGGTCTCGTTCCAGGTCGGGGTGAGCGCCACGTGGATGCCGACTTTCGACTCGTCGGTCAGCATGTCGATCCAGGCAAAGCCGTCGGGGTTGGTCCACACCGGGTTGTAGACGCGGGTGAAGTAGGTGTCGAGGTAGGCGTTCTGCTCGCGGACCAGGTGCGGCAGGAGGAAGGAGAGCTCGTACATCGAGAGCGGCCATTCCTCGGGCCAGGTCAGGGTGTTCCAGTAGTCGGGGTGCCGGGGCAGGCGGATCGGCTTGGCGACGAACTTGTTCCACGCGTTCAGGTGGGTGCCGCCTGGGGTGCCGACGGAGCCGGTCAGGGCGTTCAAGAGGAACAAGGTCCGCGCGACCTGCCAGCCGCCTTCGTTGGAGGAGGAGGCGCTGCGCCAGTTGTGGGTGGACAGCCGGCTGCCGGCCTCGGCGACGGTCTGGGCGACCTCGGCGATCTCCTCCGCGTCGATGCCGCTCTCGCCCGCGGCAAAGTCGAAGGTGTAGCCCTCGTATTCGGCGGCGAGCATCTTCTCGAAGTTCTCGAAGGTCGATTCCAGACCGGGGTGGACCGCCTCGAGGTACTCGCTCCAGTTCCACCACTTGCGGACGAACTCGCGGTCGTACTGCCGGGTCTGGATCAGGTGGTTGGCGATCGCCAGGTTGAGCGCTGCCTCGGAGCCGGGGACGGTGGCGAGCCAGTGGTCGGCGTGGGTGGCGGTGTTCGAGAGCCTGGTGTCGAGGACGATCAGCTTGGCGCCGTTGGCCTTCGCCTCCATGATCCGCTGGGCGTGGGGATTGAAGTAGTGGCCGGTCTCGAGATGCGAGGAGATCAGGTAGATGACCTTGGCGCGGGCGTGGTCGGGGCTCGGGCGGTCGATGCCGGCCCAGAACTGGTAGCCGGCGCGGGCGGCGGCCGAGCAGATGTTGGTGTGGGAGTTGTGGCCGTCGACCCCCCAGGCAGCCATGATCCGCTCGGTGAAGCCGTCCTCGCCGGGCCGGCCGACGTGGTACATGATCTCCTTCTTGCGCCCCTCGCGCATGGCCTTCGCGAGGCGCTCGGCGAGGGTGTCGAGCGCCTCGTCCCAGGTGATGCGCTCCCATTTGCCTTCGCCGCGGGCGCCGGCGCGTTTCAGGGGATAGAGGATGCGGTCGGGGTCGGTGATCTGGTTGAGGGTCGCCGGGCCCTTGGCGCAGTTGCGGCCGCGCGATCCGGGGTGCTCGGGGTTGCCCTCGAACTTGCGGATCTGCATGGTGTCCTTGTCGATGTAGGCCAGCAGTCCGCAGGCCGACTCGCAGTTGAAGCAGGTGGTCGGCACCAGCATGTAGCGCTTCTCGACCCGCTTCGGCCAGGCCCTGGAATCCAGCTCTCGCCGCGGGCTTCGGTGGCCGACTTGGCGGCAGAGACTCGTTCGTTGAGGGAGCGCTTGTACTGGTCTAGGTCGGTCACGAAAGGTATCCCGTCGAGCGGTGCAGAGGAGTCAAGGTGGCCGGGGGGCCCTTGCCTCCGGAGGACACTCCGATCCCGCCCTTACGCAATCGGCACCGCCTGGGCTGATTGAACGTAGGCGTGCTCGAAGAGGCCGAGGCCGGCCACTGCACCGAGGGCGAGGATCGCCGACACGGCCGGGCCGGCCGCCCAGGGGGCGAGGCAGCCGAGAGCGCCGCCGAGGAGGCCGAGCCAGAAAAAGGTGCCGTAGCGTCCGGTGGTCATCTCCTTGACCGCCAGCGCCGCGTGGGCGGTGCCGTGCGGCAGGGTGACCTCGCCGGCGACGAGCAGCAGGTGGACCAGTGAGCTGACCGCCAGGACCCAGCCGAGCGCCTCGACCGCGCGAGGCTCGAAGACGAGGCAAGCGACGAGGAGGGCGGCGCTACCCCCGACGAATGCCTGGACCAGCAGATGGGCCGGCAGCAGCGGGTTCTGCCAGAGGTCGCGCCCCTTGGCCTGGGCGAAGAGGTAGGCCGTGTACACCGCTGTTGCGGCTGCCGCCAGCGCCGCCGGCGGCACGATGAACCGGTACCACGGCTGCTCGAACAAGGTGGAGAGCAGGTGGAATCCGAGCAGAAGGGAGTAGGCACCGATGATGAAGGCGCCGCGCACCAGCCAGCTCTTCCACTGCGGGCGGGTGAAGATGTAATAGAAGCGCTTGGGGTGCTCGAGGTCGGCGATGAGCAAGACGCCGGTGAAGGCGAGGAAGAGGGCGGCGATGAGCGGCGTGCCCCAGCGCCACAGCCAGTCGACCGGGCCCGGGACGAAGAGCAAGGCGAGATAGGCCCCCGTGGCGATCGACTTGGTGAGGGTGTAGGCGCTGACCTTCCAATCCCAGGGGATCTTGTGGGGGACGTCGTAGGAAAGCAGCGCCGCCGCCGAGGAGTTGGCGTGGGCGTCCCGGCCGCCGGGGTGGCCTGAGACGACCCGCTCGACTCCCCCGTTTGCTGGACCGAGCTGCTCCGACCACATGAAGAGGCCGCCCTCCGGGCGCCTGGCGGCGAGGGGGTCGAGAGTGGCTTGGTGGGCGCCGCGGTAGAAGAGCTTGGGGCCGGTCTCCTTCTCGGGACGCCGCACCGTGACCGGCTGGCCGTGGACCATCTGGGCGACCCGCGAGGCCGGGTCGTTCAGGTCGCCGATCATGATCGCCTCGGTCGGGCAGACGACCGAGCAGGCGGGCTCGAGGCCGACGTCGACCCGGTGGGCGCAGAAGTTGCACTTCTCGGCCGAGTGGTCGTCGGGGTTGATGAAGATCGCGTCGTAGGGGCAGGCGGCCATGCACGCCTTGCAGCCGATGCAGATCGACTTGTCGAAGTCGACGATGCCGTCGTCGCGGGTGAACATCGCGGCGGTCGGGCAGGCGGTCGTGCACGGGGCGTCGGCGCACTGGTTGCAGCGGGTGACCTGGAAGGCGCGCCGCGCCAAGGGGAACTCGCCGACGTCGACGTACTTGACGTAGGTGCGGTTGACCGAGAGCGGCAGCTCGTTTTCGGACTTGCACGCCGTGGAACAGGCGTGGCAGCCGATGCAGCTCTCATGGTCGATGACCTTGGCCCACCTGGGGGTGGGCGTGGGAACAGTGGAGAGGGGTTCCATGTGATGAGGAGCATAACCGACGGGCGGGTTGACGACGGCTCCTCCTGGGCCGTCTCGGGCTAGCGGCAGGGGGCGAGAAGAGAACGCTGGCCGCGGGTGCGGCGCCACCCTGCAGACCGGCCTGGGCGAGGGATCGCGTAATATGTGTGCCCCCCTGACGAGGAGACGTCATGCCTGAGACCATTTCCACCCCGACCTCGGAACTCGACTGCCGAGGGCTGAACTGTCCGCTGCCGGTGCTCGAGACCAAAAAGGCGATCGTGTTGCTCGCTTCCGG
>CALZKB010000058.1 GCA_945787575.1 Thermoanaerobaculia bacterium
GGCACCGCTCGGCGGGGGGGGCGGGGGGGCGGCGGCGATCGTCGCTCCCCGGTTGCCGGCCCTCGCGGTTGGCCACGGCCGACCGGGGAATGGTGCAGCGTCTCCGACTGCTGTCTATTCGGTCTAACCGAATCGTGCCCGGTACAACATCCAGTAGATGACGACCCCCGTCACCGAGACGTAGAGCCAGATCGGTAGCGTCCAGCGAGCGATCGCCTTGTGCCTCTCGAAGCGGCGCTTGAGGCCGCGGTGGAGGGTGATCACGGCGAGGACGGGAACCGCGGCCGCCAACAGGGTGTGGCTGATCAAGATCGTGAAGTAGACCCTCCTCACGGCGCCCTCTCCCTGGAAGGGGACCGAGCCGACCTGGGCGTGGTAGACGAGGTAGCTCACGAGGAAGAGCACCGAGCAGCCGAACGCCGATTTCATCAACGCCTCGTGGAGGTTGAAGTGCCGCTTTCGCACGGCGACGAAGCCGGCGGTCAGCAGCACGCCGCTCAACCCGTTCAGCACGGCGTTCACGGTGGCTAGTTGCGAGTAGTCGAAGGCCATCGAACTCGGCCGGCCGGTGCCGGCGAGTGGCAAGGGCGAAAAGGGCTCGTCCAGCCCCTCAGCTTTCGGCGGTCTCGAGCGCCTCTGCCGCGGCTTCGTCAGCCGCTGCGGCTTCTTCCGGCGCCACGGTCGGTTCCGGCTCCGGCGGCATCCGCTTGGCGACCTCGCCATCGATCCACTGCTGGAACTCGTCGGGGGACAGGATGGTCAGAAAGCCACGCATCCGGTAGTGACCGAGGCCGCAGAGCTGCGCGCAGCCGATCTCCCAGCGCTCGTCGCCGCTGACCTTCACCGGCGTGAAGCGCACCGCCACTTCCATCCCTGGGACCGCGTCCTGCTTGACCCGCATCACCGGCAAGGCGAACGAGTGGATGACGTCCTTCGAGCTGAGCAACACGGTGACCGGCCGGTCGACCGGAAGACGCAGCTGGTTGATCGTCGTCACGTCGTCAGCGCCGGCCGGATCGTCGGGATCGAGCCCCAGTGCGTTGGAAGAGGAGACGAGATCGATCTCCCGTGCGCCGAAGATGCCGTCGGGACCGGGATAGTGTACGTTCCAGGCAAACTGCTCGCCGACGACCCGAACCATGAACGGATCGGCATCTTCGGGATGCGGACTCACCCACGCCGCCCAGGCGGGAATGGCGAAGCCGACGAGGAGGACGGCCTCGAAGACCGCGACGCCGACCTCCGCATAGGTCGAGTAGTGGCTCTTCACTCCCTGGTAGTCCGCTTGTTCGGTGCGACCGCTGCGGAAACGGAAGAGCACGTAGATGAAGTACGCGCCCCAGCCGACGAACAGTACGAGCATGAGCCAGTGCACGATCATCGTCATGTGATCCAGTTGCGGCCCGTGAGCGGCAGCGTTCTCCGGTAAGTACTTGCCGATCAAGCCTTGCATCTACCGAGCTCCTCCCTCGATCAACTCGAACCTCGACCGGGTCTCTGCATGCCGCTGGGTACGGCGCCGGATGCTCCAGAATAGGGTGACGAAGCCGACCTGAACGACGATTACGATTCCGAGAAGAAAGAGAACGCCGTTGTTCGCTCCCCGTGCCATCTGGGCTTCCGAATCGCCGAAGCAGACCGGACAGGCCGAGGCGATGCCCGCCACGCACACTCCCAGAGCGATCAGTAACGCGACTCGTCGTCTCAAGGCAGGTCTCTCAGCTTCTTGAAGAAGCGGTTTCCGTAGACGACCAGCGCGACGCCGCCGACCGCCGCTACGAGAGCGACCAGCAGGGCCGAACCGCTGCTCGCCGCAAGATACTCCCGCACTCCCCACACGGTGACGACGAGCGACAGGACGATCGACACGACGATGAAGGCGATATGGAATGCCTTGAGCGACATCAGCTCGTCCCGACCGATCCGATCCGGCCGAAGGTCGGACCGAACATCAGTACCACGAAGAAGATCACGGTGAGCAGCAAGATGGCGAAGATCGCCTGTCTTTCGGAGATCAGATGCATGAAGACGCCCGCCACGAGCCCACCCTTGACGCAAGCCACGAGCAGGGCTACGAACACGGCCATGCCGGTGCTCAGGTCGAGATAGCTCACCCCTACCGTGATGACCGTCAACGCCACCAGGGCGACGAACACCACCCAGTACTTGCGAGCCTCTTGCTTGATCTCTTCGACGCTATGTCCCGTCATGCTCGGCTCCCACTACAAGAGGTACAGGCTTGGGAAGAGGAAGATCCACACCAGGTCGACGAAGTGCCAGTAGAGTCCCGCAACCTCGATCCGATTGGTGAAGCGCTCGGGCTCAGTCTTCCACATCTTGGCTCCCGGCCCCCAAAGATAACCGTTGACGATGAGCCCACCGATGACATGGAGCGCATGGAGGCCGGTCATCGTGAAGTAGATCGCCAGGAAGTTCCCCGACGACGGGAACAGATCGTGCGAGAACTTGGCGTTGTATTCGATCGCCTTGATCACCATGAAGCCCAGGGCGCAGAGGCAGGTGAGCCCCATCCAGAGCTTGTACTTGCCGAAGTCCTCGAGCTTGAGCGACACCCACGACATGACCATCGTCACGCTCGAGAAGATCAGCACCAAGGTGTTGAGGAACGCCAACGGCACGTTGAGCTGGTCCGACCATACGTGGGATTCGCCGTGACCGCCGAGGTGCTCGGCAATCTCGTGCGGGATCGTCATGAAGTTGGGATCGCCGGTACGCAGCAGTACGTAGGACGAGAAGAGCGCTCCGAAGAGCATCACCTCGGAGGCGAGGAACAGCCAGATTCCGAGCTTGGCGTTGTACAGCCCGGTGTCGGGGCGAGCCTCGACGTTGTAGGGGATCTCGACCATCAGCCCTCCTCGCTCGCCGGAACCGTCGCGTGCTGTGGCATGAAACCCTTCGGGTGCTCGGGTGGGCTGTACTCGTAAGGTCCGCGGTGGACCACCGGGGTCTGCGGGAAATTGCCGTGGGCCACCGGCGGCGACGGAGCGGCCGCCCATTCGAGCGTGGTCGCCTGCCACGGGTTGTCGCCGCACTCCTTGCCTCTCTTGATGCTGAGGAACAGATTGACGACGAACGGAATCTGCGCGAAGAAGAGACAGAACGCCGCGATCGACATGAACTGGTTCCAGTGCAGCACCGGCTGGGCGTGGGCGTACTGCATCCCACCGTCATAGAGGCGGCGCGAGACACCGGCCAATCCCTGGATGAACATCGGCATGAAGATGCAGTTCATGAGGACGAACGACGGCCAGAAGTGGAGCTTGCCGAGAAAGTCGCTCATCCGCCTACCCGTAACCTTCGGGAACCAGTAGTAGACGCCGGCAAACATGGCGAAGATCGTCCCCGGCGCCACGACGTAGTGAAAGTGCCCGATGACGTAGTAGGTGTCGTGCAGGTGAATGTCGGTCGCCGAAAAGCCGAGCGGCAGTCCGGTGAGGCCGCCGATCCCGAACATCGGCAGAAACGCCAGCGCGAAGAGCATCGGGGTGTTGAAGCGAATCGAGCCCCCCCAAAGCGAGAGCAAGAGCGCCGAGAGGATGATCACCGACGGGATCGAGATGATCATCGTCGTCGTCTGGAAAAAGGTGCTGATCGTCGTCCCCATGCCGGTCAGGAACATGTGGTGGGCCCAGACGATGAACGACATGAAGCCGAGGAAGATCGAGGCGTAGACCATCGACTTGTAGCCCCACAGCGGCTTGCGGGTGTTGTTGGCGATCACCTCGGCCACGATTCCCATCGCCGGCAGGATCAGCACGTAGACTTCCGGATGGGCGAGGAACCAGAAGAGATGCTGCCACAGCAGCGGGCTTCCGCCGCCGGCGCCTCGAACCACTTCGCCGGAGACCACCAGGCCGCTCGGCATGAAGAAGCTGGTGTCGAGCACCCGGTCCATCAGCTGGAAGAAGCCGGCCGCCTCGAGCGGCGGGAAGGCGAGCAGCAGCAGGAACGCGGTGACCAGCTGCGCCCAGACGAAGAACGGCAGACGCATCCAGGTCAGCCCTTCGACCCGCAGCTGGAAGATCGTGACGATGAAGTTGACCGAGCCCAACAGGGATGACGTGATGAGCAGCACCATCCCCAGCAGCCACCAGCTCTGGCCTGCCGTCGCGGTGACCGACAGCGGTGGGTAGGAGGTCCAGCCCGAGTTGGCGGCCCCTCCCGGCACGAAGAAGCTGGCGAACATGACGACGCCGCCGGTGGCATAGACCCAGTAGCTCATCATGTTGAGCTTCGGGAAGGCCATGTCCGGCGCACCGATCTGCAGCGGCACGACATAGTTGCCGAAGGCGCCGACCGCCAGCGGCACGATGGCGAGGAAGACCATAATCGTCCCGTGCATCGCGCCGAGCTGGTTGTAGAACTCCGGCAGCATGATCCCGCCGGGCGCGTTGTCGGCACCCAGGATCCCGCCGACGATCGGAATCGGCTGACCCGGGTAGGCCAGCTGCCACCGCATCATCAACATCAGCAAGAAGCCGAACAGCAGAAAGCAGAGAGCGGTGAATCCGTACTGGATTCCGATCACCTTATGATCCTGCGAGAAGACGTACTTCCGCAGCCAGCTCTCGTCGTGGTGGACGTGTTCGTGGTCTTCCGGATGTGTCTCGAGAACGCTCATCAACCCCTCCTGACTACTCCGGAAGGTCTTGCCTGGATTCGATTCCAGCGGAGTGTACCCGCTCGCCCAGTGCGTCGCAACCGACAGGAAACTACCGAAATGGCAACCTGGCTCCGGCCTCGAGAGGGAGCCGATCTGGCTCCTCGAGAGTGCGCGCTCGCCGGCTGATAGCGTACGCGGCGACAGGCCGAACGGCCGTCCGAGACTCTCCGAAACGACTCCAGAATGGCTACTCGAACACCGACCCGCCGGCCCGATTGGAGAAACCTGGCGATCGCCGTCGTCGTGCCGGCGGCCTTCTTCGCGGTCCTCGAGGGAACACTCGCGCTCGTCGGTATCGAACCGGTGCTCTTCGAGGAGGACCCCTATGTCGGCTTCGCGACGCGGGTGCCTCTCTACGTCGGCGAGAGCGGCAGCGACCGGATGGTGACCGCTCCCAACAAGCTGCGCCTGTTCAACCCCCAGCGTCTCTCCCGGAGCAAGCCGCCCGGCGTCTACCGGATCTTCTGCGTCGGCGGATCGACGACCTACGGCCGCCCCTACGACGACCGCACCTCCTTCTGCGGCTGGCTGCGAGAGCTGCTGCCGGCGGTCGACCCGTCTCGCGAGTGGGAGGTGCTCAACGCCGGTGGGGTGAGCTACGCCAGCTATCGCACCGCCCTGTTGATGGAGGAGCTCGTCGCCTACGAGCCCGATCTCTTCATCATCTACTCCGGCCACAACGAATTCCTCGAGAAGCGGACCTACAGCGGTCTGATCGCGATGCCGCGCGCCGTTCGCGGCCTCGGGGCGGTGGCGAGCCGCACCCGCACCTACGCGGCGATGCGCGCCGGCCTGCGCAAGCTCCGACCGTCACCGCCGGCCGCCGCGACCGGCACGCAGACGCAACTCGCCGCCGAGGTTCGCACGCTGCTCGACGGCTCGATCGGTCCCGACGCCTACCACCGGGATGACACCCTCAGGGAGCAGGTGCTCGACCACTATCGGTTCAACCTCGCTCGGATGGTCGATATCGCACGCTCGGTCGGCGCCCGGGCCTTGCTCGTCACTCCGGCATCCAACCTGCGCCACAGCTCTCCCTTCAAGAGCGAAGAGAGCTCCGGCTTGGCCGCTGCCGAGCGCCGGCGCTGGCAGTCCCTGCTCGATCGGGCCGAGCTTGCCAAGGACGAGGGCCGGCTCGACGAGGCACTCGCCGCCGTCGACGCAGCGCTCGCGATCGAACCTCGCTACGCGCACGCTCACTATCTGCGGGCAGCGGTCCTGGACCTGTTGGAGCGCTACGGAGATGCCCGGTTGGCGTTCGAGCGCGCCCGCGACGAAGACGTCTGCCCGTTGCGGGCACCCGCGCCGATCCCGTCGATCGTCGCGGAGGTCGCCAACGTCAAGAACGTGCCGCTCGTCGATTTCGACGCCTGGGTCGACCGCGAGGCACCCCAAGGCATCCCGGGCGCGGAGCTCTTCCTCGACCACGTCCACCCGACGATCGACGCCCATCGAGAGCTCGCCCTCCAGCTGCTGCGTACCTTGAGGAGCGAGGGGATCGTCGCCCCCTCGACGGCCTCGACCGACGCCGTCGTCGACCGGGTGCGCCGGCGAGTGGAGGGCGGCCTCGACCGGGACGCTCATGGCCGCGCGCTCCTGACCCTCTCCAAGGTCCTCGGCTGGGCCGGCAAGCTCGAAGAGGCGAGTCGCCTCGCCGAGCAGGCCGTCGCGGCCAGTCCCGGCCTGCCCGAAGCGCACTATCAGGCGGGGCTGACCGCCCAACTGACCGACCGACTCGACCTCGCGATCGCCCACTATCGCAGCTCGCTCGAGCTCGCGCCCAACGCCGCGACCACTCACGGCAACCTCGCCGCCGCCCTGGAAAAGAGCGGCAGCACCCTGCAAGCGATTCTCCACTATCGCCAGGCGATCGCCCTGCTCGGGGATCAGGAGAGCGCCTACAAGCGACAGCTGACGGAGACGCTGATCAAGCTCGGAGCCACTCCCGACTGAGAGCTCCGCGAGGTGCACTGGTGCCTTGCCTCGGGCACCGGGTGAAGGTATCGTAGCGGACTCCGAACACCTTGAATACCCGGCCTACCCCGGCCCCCACCGAAAGGGAACAAGATGAGAACAACCTGCAAGCTCCTGCTGCCCTGCGTGGCCGCTGTATCTTTCACGCTATTGCCCAGCGCTGCGATCGCCGGTGTGGATACGAGAACCTGCCTGACGGAGCCCCGCGACGGCGCACCGCTCGAGATCGCCGTCGACTACCTCGAGGGTCACGCCGAAGAGCTGGGACTCACGTTTGGCGATCTCGCCGACTTCACCGTTGCGGATCAGTACCAGAGCCGCCACAACGGAGTGACGCACATCTACCTCCAGCAACGCCTCGGCGGCGTGGAGGTCGTCAACGGCCTCATCAACGTCAACGTGCTGGACGACGGACGGATCTTGAACCTCGGCAACAAGTTCGTCGGCGATCTCGCCGGCAAGGCGAACGCCAAATCGCCGAGCCTCGAGCCGGGAGCCGCGGTGTTCGTCGCGGCCGAGCATCTCGGACTCAAACTCGCCGTTGCGCCCGCGGTTCTCGAGGTGGTTGGGGGGCCGTCGATGGAGGTGCGCTTCGACAGCGCCGGGATCTCCCGTAACGATATCGGCGCGCGCCTCAACTACTTGAAGCTCGCCGACGGCGCAGCCGCGAGGCTGGTGTGGACCGTCTCGATCGCCGACGTCCGCAACTCCGACTGGTGGTCGATCTTCGTCGACACCGAGACCGGAGCCGTGCTCGACAAGTTCAACGCGACGGTAAACGATGGCGCCAAGGCGCGTTTCGAAGCGCCACGGAAAGCCTCCCCTCGACCGGCCGCGAAGAGCGACGAGACAGGGGGTGGCTGCACCGAGTGCTACAACGTCTTCGCGACTCCCAAGGAGAGCCCTGACGACGGTCCCCGCACTTTCGAGATCGACCCCGCCGATCCGACCGCTTCTCCCTTCGGCTGGCACGACACCGACGGCAGTGACGGTGCCGAATTCACCGACACTCGCGGCAACAATGTCGCGGCGCAAACCGACATCGACGCCAACAATACGTTCGGTCCCCCAGACGTGCGCTCGGAAGGCGGCGCCAACCTCCAGTTCGACGATCCGCTCGACCTCGCCGACCAGCCGGCCGACTACATGGAATTCGCGGTCAGCAACTTGTTCTACTGGAACAACATCATGCATGACATCACCTACCGGTACGGGTTCGACGAAGCGAGCGGCAATTTCCAGGTGAACAACTACGGCGGCGGCGGCCTGGGGAACGATCCGGTGCAGGCCGATGCCCAGGACGGCTCGGGCACCAACAACGCCAACTTCCTCACCAACCCGGACGGCAACTCGAACATCCGGATGCAGATGTTCATCTGGATCGACGGCGGCCCCACCGAGAACGGCCGGGTGACCATCAACTCGCCGCCGGTCATCGCCGGCGACTACGTGGCCGGACAGGGAGCGTGGGGCGGGACGCTGGATCCCGTGACGACGGCCGACCTGGAGATCGTCGACGACGGCAGCGGCGCGCCCAGCGAAGGATGCGGGCCGTTGATCGGCTTCACCCCCGGCAACATCGCGCTGATCGACCGAGGCAACTGTGAGTTCGGAACCAAGTCGCTCAACGCCGAGAACGCGGGCGCCAGCGGCGCTATAATCGTCAACAACCAGCAGCTCCCCAACGGCATCATCACCATGGGGGCCGGCGTCGACGGTGGCTCGGTGACGATCCCGGCGGTGATGATCGGTAGTGCCGATGGCACGACCATCCGCAACGAGATCCCCACCGTCAACGGTACCCTGCAGTGCCCGATCGGCGGTTGCCCGGTGGCCAACCCGATCAATCGCGACAGCGATCTCGACGCCGGAGTGATCGCCCACGAGTACGGTCACGGCATCTCCAACCGCCTCACCGGCGGTCCCGGCACCGTCAGCTGCCTCAACCACGACGAGCAGGCGGGCGAAGGCTGGAGCGACTGGTGGACCTTGTCGCTGTTCCCGCTCCCCTCGGACACCTCGACGACGACCCGGGGGGTCGGCAACTACGTGACGTTCCAGCCGGTCGACGCGTCGGGCATCCGCAACTTCCCGTACACCACGGACATCACGGTCAACCCTCAGACGTACGCCGACATCGGTGATACCAACATCCCACACGGCGTCGGCGAGATCTGGGCCGAGATGCTGTGGGAGATGTACTGGAACCTCGTCGACAAGCACGGCTTCAACCCCGACCTTTACGCCGACTGGACGACGGGCGGCAACAATCTCGCCATGCAGTTGGTGATCGACGGCATGAAGCTGCAGCCGTGCTCGCCGACGTTTGTCGAGGCACGAGACGGAATCCTGGACGCCGACGTAGCTCTTACCGGCGGCGCCAACGATGACGAGATCTGGTGTGCCTTCGCCAAGCGCGGAGTCGGTCTCTCGGCGAGCGCCGGCGGCACCGGAGTCGGCGACGAGATCGAGGCGTTCGACCTGCCGGCCGGCGTGACCTGCCCGTTGCCGGGGCAGATCTTCGCCGACGGCTTCGAGAGCGGAGACACGACGGCGTGGAGCACGACCGTCCCCTAGCTCGGGTCGGCCGACTTTACCTATCGAAGCGGCGGCCTTCGGGCCGCCGCTTCAGCAAGGGAAGCCCTACTCCTCGAGCTTGCCGAGCTCCCGCGATCGCTTCGCGGCGGCACGAACAGCGTCCTCGAGCAACGCCTGAAAACCGCCGGCCTCGAGCACATGCACGGCGGCCGCGGTCGTGCCTCCGGGTGAGGTGACCTGCTCCCGCAGCTCTCGTGGACTCTTGTCCCCCTCGATCAACAGGGTGCCGGCGCCGCGCAGCGTCTGGTGAACGAGCTTCTCCGCGATCCGCCGAGGGAGTCCCTCGCGGACCGCCGCGTCGGTCAACGCTTCGGCCATCAGGAAGCCGTAAGCGGGGCCGGTCCCCGACACTGCAGTGACCGCGTCGAGCAGCTCTTCCGCCATCACCTCGACCTCGCCGACCGCACCCAGCACCGTCGTGGCATTGGTCAGATGCTCGGTCTCGGCGTGTAGACCGGGCGCCATCCCGGTCATCCCCTCGCCCACCAGTGCCGGGGTGTTCGGCATCGCTCGCACCACCGGCACCTGGCCTAGCGCGGCTTCGAACACCTGCGTCGGTACTCCCGCGGCCAGACTCAGCAGCACTTGCGGAGTGGCCACGCTACCCGCGATCTGCCGCAGGAGTTTCGAAACGTCCTGTGGCTTGACGGCGACCACCACGACGTCGCGGTTGCCGACGGCAGCTCGCGGCTCCAACACGCACTGGCAGCCGATTCGGTCGCCGACCTCCTCGGCTCGCTCCGACCGGCGAACGGCGAGGGAGAGTTCGGTCGGGCCCCAGCCCGCCTTCAGCAGGCCCTGCGCCAGCGCCATGCCGATCTCGCCCACCCCGAGAATGGCTACAGTCGGTCGGTCGGTCATCTACTCTCCGAGCGCCATGAGCTCGACTCCGACCGTCCGGACCTCGCCGTCTCGGACCACCGTGAGCTCGACGATCGAGCCGACTCCCGCCTGCTCGAAGGCGCTCGCCAGCTCGTCGAAGTCGCCGACCGCCGTCCCGTTGACCGCCATGATGACGTCGCCGAGGTAACGGCGGCCCGAGCGCGTCGTGCGGATGCCCGCGAGGCCCGCCCGATCCGCGGGGCCACCGCGCTGCACCGACTGAATGGCCACCCCCTCGATGTCGTTGCGGCGCGCCAGGCTGTCCGGTAGCAGGTTGACGCCGACGCCGGGGCGGATCGGTCGTCCGAACTCGAGGATTTCCGGAACCAACCGGCTGACCGTGTCGACGGGCACCGCGAAGCCGATGCCGGCGGAGGCGCCGCTCGGACTGAAGATCGCCGAGTTGACGCCGATCAGCCGGCCCTGCGAGTCGAGGAGCGGCCCGCCGGAGTTGCCGGGATTGATCGCGGCGTCAGTTTGAATCACGTCGCGAATCGTGCGGCCGGAGGGCGACCGCAGCTCGCGGCCGAGCGCGCTCAACACCCCGACCGTCAGGGTCTGGTCGAGTCCGAACGGGTTTCCGATCGCCAGCACCCGTTGGCCGACGACGAGATCGCGAGAGCGGCCTCGAACGAGCGGCTGCAGAACGTCCGCCGGTGCTTCGATCTTGAGGACGGCGAGGTCCTTGTCGGGGGCGACGCCGACGAGCTCGGCGTCGAAGGTCGACTGATCCGCCAGCGTCGCCAGCCAGCGGCGACCGCCCTCGACGACATGGAAGTTGGTCACCACGTGCCCTTTTCGATCCCAGACGAAACCGCTGCCCGAGCCCCGCGGCATCTCGGTGATGTCGAGCGAGAACAGATCGCGGCGGACAGCGACGAGGTTGGTGATGTTCACCACCGATCGCGAGGCCTCGCGGAAGACAGCGATGTCGACGTGCTCGGAGCTGGAGAGCCCCTCGGGAATCGGCGAATCGTCCGCCGCGGCGAGAGCGGTCGGGAGGGCGGCGGACGGAGGGGTCGACGCCACGGGCAGTCGGCCGACCGGCGTCGGTTCGGCCGCCGGCAGAAGATCCTGCGCGGCCTCCGGCAGACCGACGCCAATCGCGACTCCGATCGCCACTGCCGCCAGACTCTTGAGCACCCCGGATACCGTCATCGATCTTCTCGCCAGACGAGCTATCCTATGCAATCCTCGATCCGAGACGACCGCCGCTCACCGGCACGAAGCCCTCCGGCGGCGTCCAGCTTCCGTACTTCCATCTGCTGTGAGCCCACAGGTACTGATCGGGCGCCGATCGGATCGCCTCCTCGAGCTTCTCGTTGAGGCGGCCGAGAACCGCTCGGACGTCGGCGCCCTTGTCACCCGACGGACGGATGTCGATCCTCTCCGAGAGCTCGATCGTGAAACGGCCCGGCGCTACGCGAAGGCAGCTGGCGAAGACCAGCGGCGCCTTGGTCACGAGATGCAGCATGGCGGTCGTCACGTGGGTCGCGGCGGGTCGCCCGAAGAAGTCGAGCTTGATCCCTTCGCCGCGCGCATCGAGGTCGATCAGCAGCGCCACCGCCTCTCCGTTCCTCAACGCTTCGGTGTAGCGGCTGGGCGACCCGAACCACTCGGGTACGAGGCGGAACCCCTGAGCGGGCTTGCGCCGTTGCAGGAATCGATCGACGAATCGGTTCGACATCTTGCGGGCGGAGGCGACCACCGGCTTGAAGCGGGAGAACGCCTGAGCCCCGACCTCCCAGTTCCCGAAATGGCCGGTCGCCACCAACAGCCCGGCGCCGGGGTCGTCGAGGACGGCCTGAATGGAAGCCGGAATCCGCAACTCGATCCGCTCGGTCTTCCCGTCGAGGAGCTGCCGCGCCTTGAGCGTCTCGACGAGGACGACCGCGAAATGCCGGGCTGAGCGCCGGGCGAGCCGCTTCGCCGCCGCCGGATCGTCCTCGATGCCGGCGCGCAGGATGTTGTCGATGGCCACCACCCGGCGCCGGCGATCGACGACGAACATCGCATCCGCCAGCCGCCGCGCGAGCCAAGCGGCGACGCCAATCGGCAGCAGGTCGATCACGGCGACGAGCAGCCGCACGAAGGAGTACTCGACGGCGTGGCGCAGGGTCCTCAGACGGGCGGCCGCGCTCACCTTGCGGTCATGCCGCGGCGGCGCGCTCGGCCAGCAGCGTCACGAGCTCGCCGACGGTTTTCAAGTCCATCACGTCGCCGGCGTCGAGCTCGACGTCGAACTCCTGCTCGATACCGTAGAGGACGTCGAGAATCGACAACGAGTCGAAACCCAGCGACTCGACCGTCGTCTCCTCGGAGAGCCGGCTCCAATCGATCGGCTGTGTCGACGACTCCTCCAACACTCCGCGGAGCCGCGGGAGAATCTCGGTGCGCTCCATCGCGCGGAGCCTATACCAATCTTGGGGGCTGCCGCTTACGCGCCGCCTGGATAGGCCCCCAGGACGAGCACCCCGTTACCTCCGCCGAAACCGAAGCTGTTCTTGATCGCGAGCGGCCGCTCCAGCGGTTCGGCCTCACTTCCCACGAGCCGCACCCGACAGTCGGGATCGGGATTGCGTAGGTTGAAATTGGGCGGGACCTCGTTGCGCTCCAGGGCGAGGACGGTGACCGCCGCTTCGAGCGCTCCCGAGGCGCCGAGAGTGTGCCCGATGTACGACTTGTTGGAGCCGACCGGAATCGTGTCGGCGGCGGCTCCCAGCGCCAGCCGGATGGCGGTGCTCTCGGTGGTGTCGTTGGCGCGGGTCGCGGTTCCGTGCGCGTTGACGTAGCCGAGGGCCGAGGGCTCGACAGCCGCCGAGTCGAGGGCTCGACGGATCGCCACCGCCTGCCCTTCCGCCGACGGGCCGGTGATATGGCTGGCGTCCGACGACTCCCCGTAGCCGAGGATCTCGCCACGTACCGTCGCACCTCGCCGACTCGCCGATTCCTCGCTCTCGAGAACGAAGATCGCTGCGCCCTCGCCGAGGGCCGTCCCCTCCCGCTCGGCATCGAAGGGACGGCAGACCAGTGACGGATCGGGATTCGACGACAGCACCCCGATGTTGTTCCATACGCCGTAGAAGAAGGGGTCGAGACACCCCTCGGTGCCACCGGTCACGGCGATCTCGGCCTCGCCGTTGCGCACTCGCTTGAAGGCGTCGCCGATGGCGTTCGCGCTCGACGTGCAGGCCGAGATCACCACGTAGTTGGCGCCGGTCAGCTTGAAGTGCATCGAGAGGTTCGCCGAGATCGCGTTGTACATCACTCGCGGGACGGTGCTCGGCAGCAACCCCTTCGGCCCCTTCGCGGTGAATCGCTGAAACGCCTCGTAGATCGACTGCGCGGAACCCGTCCCGGTGCCGATGATGGTGGGCACGTCGCGGGGCTCGTACGGTGCGTCGCCAATGAGGCCAGCCTGACGCAGCGCCCGATCGCCCGCCACCATCGCCAGGTCGAGAGCCCGATCCATCGACCGACGCCCCATCGCCTGGAGGCCGTCGGCAACCAGCTCGTCGTCGACTTGCGCCGCCATCTTCACCTTGTAGGGCGATGGAAAAGCCTCCGTGTCGAAAGAGGTCAAAGGTGCGATTCCGGTCTCCCCGTCGACCAACCGGCGCCATACTTCGTCCTCGTCCGCTCCCAGCGGACTCAAGATTCCGAGTCCGGTGATCAAGACCCGCCGGGCCACTGTCAACCTCCCATCCAGAGGCCGCCGTCGACGTGAATCACCTGTCCGGTGACGTAGGACGAGGCGTCGGTCAGGAGGAACAGCGCCACTTCGGCCACCTCTCGGGGACGGCCGAGGCGTCCCAGCGGCACCCCGAGGCCCGCTCTGCGTTCGTCCGAGAGCTCGGCTGTCATGTCGGTCTCGACAAAGCCGGGCGAGATGGCGTTGCAGCGGATTCCGAACCGCGCGGCCTCGAACGCCAGGCTCTTGGTCAAGCTCACGAGCGCGGCCTTGGACGCCGCATAGTCGGCTCCCATCCACATGCCCGGTCCGTGCGCCGCGATCGAGGCGACGTTGACGATCGAGCCGCGCCGTTGGCGACGCATCACGTTGTAGGCTGCCTGTGAGGCCAGGAAGGCCGCTTCGACGTTGACGGCATGCGTCTCTCGCCAGCCCCCGAGATCGAGACTTCGGAACGGTTTGGCTGCACCGCCGCCGGCGTTGTTGACGATTCCGTCGAGCCGGCCAAAGTGCTGCACAACCTGCTCCACGATCCGCCCGGACCGCTCGGGGGTCTTGAAGTCCGAGACCACCGCTTGCAGCCGCTCCCCCCCGTCGAGCTCCTCGAGGGCTGCCTCGCACCGCTTGTGACTGCGACCGTGGATCGCAACACTGGCGCCTTCGTCGAGGAGCAGCTCGGCGACGGCGCGACCGATTCCGCGGGTCGAACCGGTGACCAACACAACCTTGTCTTGGGCTCGCATCGTGTCTGGTGTCCCAACCGGCGAGGGATCCGTCCGCCGCGAAGGCTACACTGGCGAAGGTGTCATCACCAGCCTACCCCCCTAGCAGCCCGTGGTAGATCACCCGGTCGAGGGCGAGAACTCCCAACACGGCAGGTAGGTAAAGGACCGATGCGAGCAGCACTCGTCGAGCCGCCCTCGTCGATCGATCCCGCGCGAACCCGACGGCGCAGCCCGCATAGCCCAGGCCTAGAAGCAGCGCGCCGACGAAGAAGCCGCGCCCCGCGAGGCCCGCGACGGTAGGGGCGAGACTGACGGGGATCAGCGCCACGCTATAGAGCACCATCTGCCGAGCCGTGCTGATTCCGTCCGGCTGCACTACCGGCAGCATCGGAAAGCCGGCGCGAGCGTAGTCGGCGCGGCAGATCCAGGCGATCGCCAGAAAGTGTGGAAGCTGCCAGAGAAAGAGGATCCCGAAGAGAGTCCACGCACCGACGTGGAGCTCACCAGTGACCGCCGTCCATCCCATCATCGGGGGAATCGCACCGGGTACGGCGCCGACGATCGTCGCCAGCGAACTGACCGGCTTGAGGGGTGTGTAGACCACCACGTAGCCCAAGAACGCGACGAGCCCGAGCACCGCGGTCGTCCAGTTGACGGCCCAAGCCAGCAGCAACAGGCCGCCGCAACCGAGGAGCAGTCCGAAGCCCGCGGCCGTCTTGGCCTTCATCCGGCCCGCCGGGACGGGTCGGTTGGCGGTTCGCTCCATCAAGGCGTCGTAGGGGCCCTCGAGAGCGTGGTTGAGCGCCGACGAGCCGGCGGCGACCAACCAGGTTCCCAGCAGGGTGGCCACGACGAGCTCGAACGACGGCCGGACGATCGCGGCAAGGAGTACCCCGATCCCGGCCGTCAGCAGCACCATGATGGTGATGCGCGGCTTCGTCAGTTCGAGCCAGTCCGCCGACCCTCCGCGGGGAACGGCGGCCACCGTCGCCTCGCTCATGCCGCCGCTGCCGCCCGCTCGCTCCGCGCCGCCTCGGTCGGCGCCGCGAGCGTTGAGCCGCGCCACACACCGAGCGTCAGCAGCCACGACGTGCCCAGCAGGCTCGCTCCGACCGGCACATGCCAGGTGTTGGGCAGCACCGCCCTTCCCGTCCAGATGATGAACGCGCCGAGCGTCACCTGCACTGCGAGAAGCACCAGCATGGCGACCGCGATCCCACCCAGGCCGGAACGGGAGCGCAGGACCCTCACGCCCAGGAAGACGACAGCCACGGTCACGGCGACAGCGCCCAGCCGATGGGCCAGGTGAATCCCGATCGAGGGGTCGAGCCGGTCGGGCCACCAGCCTCCGAACATCCTCGGAAAGTCAGGAATCGCGAGTCCGGACCCCGTGTGACGCACCAACGCGCCAATGAGAACCTGAAGGTAGATCAGCGCAGTAGTCGCCGTCGCGGCGGGCCGAAGATCGCCGTCGAGCGGGGGTTTCGCCGCCTTCATTAGCCACTGTCGCGAGGTCACCGCCGCAAAGGTCACGACCAGGCACAAGTAAAGCTGCGCGAGCGCCGCGTGACTGACCGAGATCGCCGTCGGCAGGAAGAAGAGCACCGTCAACCCTCCGAGCAGCGCCTGCAACAGCACCGCCGCGACGGCGGCATAGGCGATCCGGCGGACCCATTGCCGAGGCTCGCGGCGACCGGCCCACACTGCCAACAGGACGGTCAAGGTCGCGACGGTACCGGCGATCAGACGATGGCCGTGCTCGGCCCGGACGTTCTCGATCTCCCACCAACGAGGGGGGTTGAGTCCGCCGTAAGAGGTCGGCCAGTCAGGAACCGAGAGGCCCGCTTCGAGGCTCTTGACGAGGCCGCCGGCGGCGATCAAGCCGACGACGCACAAGCTCAAGCCGACGGCAAAGCGGTGCAGTCCTCGAGACGTCGATCCGACCATCGCGCCAGTCTACCCGTTGACCCTGCCGGGCGCCCAAACCAGCGGACGAGTCGGACAATCGCCGGGCCGGCTCTCCCGACGAGCCCGACCCGAGGAGAACGGCCGGCTCCGCGGAGCCGGCCGCCGATGATCTGAGAGGGCACTGCTAGGCGCTGTAGTCGAACGAGATCGCGAGGGCGCCGTCGCCGACGCTGACGTTCTGGGTCTTGGCGCCCAATGTCTCGTGCCACGCTTCGACGACGTAGTCGCCGGCGGGCAGGCCCTCGATCGTGAAGGAGCCGTCAGAACCGCTGACGGCGAAGAACGGATGGTCGAGGACACCCATGTAGGACGACATCCACGGGTGAACGTCGCACTTGAAGCGGACCATCACTTCGGGGTTGGCGAAGCTCTTCTCGAGCTCCATGTTCTGGAACGGTTGGCCCTGGTTGAACTCGGGGTTGTTGACGGGCAGAGCGTGCACGTTGTGGAGGGTCGGATCGCTGTTGCGAATGACGAGCTTCTGACCCGTCTGGATGCCGGACACGTGCGGCGCGTAGGTGCAGCCCTTCTGGTCGAGCAGGACCGCCTCGGCCGGCGCCGTGTAGCTTCCCGTCACGCCCTCCTTGACGTAGACGAAGACGTTGGCGAGGTTGCCGCCGTCCGCCACCACCGTCTCGCCCGACGCGCCGTCGGCGTGCATGCCGGAGCAAACCGGATCGGCGTCCATGTTGATCGCGGCGTCGGGGTCTTCGCCGGTGAAGGTCACGAGGCCCGCAATGCTACCGGTGCCGGCGGCCGGTGCCGGCGCCGGCGCAGCCGCCTCGGGCGCCGCGGTCGTGGGAGCGCTGTCGCTGCCGCCGCCACCGCCGCACGCCGCCAGAACGGCGATCGCGGACAGGCCGAGGGCCAGACGGAATACTGTCATCTTCATGATCGGAAATCTCCTTGGTTTCGATTCTGCTGACGGAGCGGTCAGCTCACGGTGAGAACTTCGATTATAGGCTAATTCAGCCCCCACCAGATGTGGTCCCGCAAGGCGATCGTCACCTTGTCGGCATCGGCGAGGTACACCTTGAGCTCCTCCTCGGAGTCGAAGACGCTCATCATACGGGCCTTTTGTGAGGCGAACATCGGGGCATCGATGGCCATCGCAATGGGCGAACTGAACGTCCCGTCCTCGGCTTTGGCGAAGTTCTGTGGCATGTTGGTGCCCGGAATCCAGCTCTGCGGATCCTTGATCCAATCGGCGACCCAGTCATGCCGGAGCCGCTCGGTTGCCAGCAGCAGCGACGGCGCCAGCTCGCCGGCGCTCACCCCTTCCGCCGAGGCACCCGCCGGATGGCACTTGGCGCACTGCAGCATCCCAAAAGTCACCTCACCGACGACGAGGTCTCTCTGATCGGTCGGTCGGACCGGGGCCGACGTGAATGTGTCGCGGTCGTCGTACGCCGCAAAGTAAGAGACAAGGGTGTTGACCTGCTCGTCCTCGAAGCCGAAGGTCGGCATTCGCGCCGCCAGCCAGGGCCGGGTCCGAACTCGACTGGGATCGTGGAGGAACGAGAAGAGCCAATCTGCCTGGGTGCGCGCTCCTTGCGCCGCGAGATTCGGCGGAAGAAGGCCTGCATCGTCGAGCGCCGAGGCGATCGCGTGCCCCTTGCCCTCGATGAGATGGCACCCCCGACAGTTGTAGTAGGTGATCAACTTGCGGCCCTCCGCGAGCGCCGCCGCGCGAGCCGACTGGCCCGCTTTGCGGCTGGCGAGCACCGACTCCTTGGTGAACCCCAGGACGTTCGTCACCACCGCCTCTGCCTCGCGCTCGGACATGGCGAAGTTCGGCATCCTGTAGAGCTCGCCATAGTTCTTGACCGCCTCCTTGCCCTCGTCCCAGATCCGCGGTCGCAGCAGTTTGGTCTTGATCCAATCGTGGCGAGTGTGCGGCACGTCGTGCACGTGGCCGAAATCGAACTGGTGGACCGGTTTCGACCCCTCCTCGGTCAGCTCCACTCCGATCGGTTTCGCGTCGTCGAAGCCTTCGAGGTCGTGGCAGGCGTAGCAGCCGTACTTCTGGATCGTCATCTCACCGAGGTAGACGCCACGCTCGTGCTCGCTCATGCCGCCGAGGATCGCCTCACTCTGCTCGAAGGTGTTGTTGCTCCGCAGATACTCGAGGGCGAGCTGGTCGCGCACCGTCGTGTCGACCGCCGGCAGGGCCGGGTTCTCGAAAGCCGCATTGCGCTGCTGCATCAAGTAGGCGACGAGGTCGGCCGCCTCCCCATCGGCCAGCCGCAGATTCGGCATTCGGGTGTTCGGGTTGTGGTCCGTCGGGTTCTTGAGCCAGGCGTAGAGCCAGCCCGCGTCGACCTTGCTACCGGTGCCCACGAGGTTCGGGCCGTTGAGCCGGTTGATCTGCGGGAAAAAGTCATCACGCTTGGCCTCGTCGTCGAGAATGTGACAGCCCGTACAGCCGACGGTCGCGAACAGCGCTTCCCCGCGGGCGGAATCGCCGGCAGGTGGTGGCGGGTAGCTGCCGGTCCCGGACTTGTCCCACAGGTAGGTCACGAGGCTAGCGATCTCGGCCTTTTGCTTCTCCTGGGTCACCGGGAGCTGCGCGTTCTCCTGAAAGAAGAAGTGCGGCATGAACGTCGTCGGATGGAAGTCGCGCGGCGCTTCGATCCACTTGTAGGCCCACTCGGGATTGGTCTTTGCGGCCACCCTTCTGAGCGATGGGCCGGGGCGCGGAACGTCGGCGAACGCCGGATAGTCGATGACGTGGCATCCGAAACAGCCCATTCGGGTGATCAGCTCCCGGCCGACGTCCTGGAGCTCGGACTCCGGAGTCCAGACTTCGGCTGCGTGGCAGGTGACGCAACCCGCCTCCGAGTACTTTGCGGGGTAGATAGGGGAATCGAGGTACTTCTGCGCCTTCCAATGCCACTCCGCCTCCCACCGTGCTCTCTCCTCCTCGTTCTCCGGACTGTGCCCGACGCGCGCGAAATCGGTCGCGCGGTCGAGGCCGCCGTGGCAGCTGCTGCATCCGAAGGTGG